>JAEYVD010000794.1 GCA_023432075.1 Pseudomonadota bacterium
CCCCGGGGCCCCCCCCCCCCCAGCGGCGCCCGGCGTGGTAAATCTCTACTCGCGCGACTTCTATGAACTTGCGGCAACCCGACTGAATCCTCATGGTGTGGTCGCACAGTGGTTGCCATTGCCCACGCAGAATCTGGACGACACCCGGGCGTTGGTTGCCAGCTTCATCGCGGTCTTTCCGCATGCGTCGCTATGGACGACAGAATTGCACGAGATGCTTCTGGTGGGGGCTCTGCAACCCATGCCCCTGGATGCCGCTCGCATCACGAAGCGCCTGGCACATCCTCCGCTGCGCAAGGCGCTGGCGGACGTGGGCGTCGCGTCACCCGAGGCGCTGCTGGCGACGTGGGTGACTGACAGGGATGGCTTGGCGCGATTCGCAGGCAGCCAAGCGCCGGTGACGGACGACTGGCCAGCGATCGAATATGCCCCCTGGGTGCGGCCACGCGAGATCGTACGCACGCTGCCGGTCCTGATGGCGTTGCGCGGGGATCCGCCGCTAGGCGAGGACGGCCGGGCACTGATGGCCGGCATCGAGCAGGAGCGCGGCACCCTGGATATGTTCTATCGCAGTGCGCTGGCCGCCTACCAGGGCAACCGGGACGAATGGGCACGGAATGCCGGCGCGTTGGCGCAAACGGCCCGAACAAATCCATATCTGCGCTGGTTCATGGCAGGCACGGATCCAGGATGACGCGCTCTACCATTTAAAGGACGTTGCAGGGCGCGCGTGTACCCAGCGTTGGCGCCTCATTGCGACGATGGGTTTGCGTGATCGGAGTTTTCCATCAACCATGACGATGCGCTAGGTGAAAGAATGAACTATTCCCTGATTCTTGTCGCGCTGGCCGCCGCGTTCTTTGTGTTGTTGCTGGTGGCGATGCAAGCGGGAAAGCGGCTCGGCCGGGGCGCCGACGAGAAGGGCGTCCCGGGAGCCGCCGTTATCGAAGGTTCCGTATTTGCGCTACTGGGTCTCCTAGTGGCGTTCACGTTTTCAGGGGCGGCCCAACGCATGGCCGAACGCCGCGACCTGCTGGTCCAGGAGGTCAATGCGATTGGAACGGCATGGCTGCGCATCGACATGATCGACGCGAAAGACCAGCCACGGCTACGAGCGCAGTTCCGTGGCTATGTGGATGAGCGCATTAACTATTACCGCAATGTCGCCGATCTGTCGCAGCGCGACACCATCGCAGCGCGCGTCGGGATGCTGCAGAAGGAAATCTGGAACACCTCGATGCTGGCCGCGCGCAGCAGCGTGCCGCCGTTCGCCGCGTCCTATATCGGAGCCGTCAACGAAATGTTCGACGTCGCAACCGCCCAGACGGTGGCGCAGAAAGTGCACCCGCCTCTAGCCTCCTACGCCTTCCTGGGCTTCCTGGCACTTGTTGCGGCGGGTCTGGTTGGCGTCAATCTGGCCGCCTCCAAACGCAGCACGCGATTTCACCAGGTCGTGTACGCCGTCGTCATGACCGCAGCACTCTACATCATCATCGATTTTGAGTTCCCCCGAATTGGGACGATACGCATAGACCAGAGCGATGCCTTGCTGGTGGCGCAGCGGCAATCCATGGTCGATCCCGCTGGCGGCGCCAACTAGGAGAGTCTCATGGCGACCGGAGGCATGAGGCAGCAAAGCAGGTTGCCTGCGCAGTTGAGCGCATGGGCGCTGGCGTCCGTCTGCGTTGCGCCAATGCAGGCTCAGGCTCAGGAAGGCCTGCGCCTGAGCAAGGACGACCTGCAAAAGCGCGCGAACGGCGTGCTGGCGATCATGTCGTTCTCCATCGTTCCAGACATCACGACAAGCTCCCTGAACATCGCGAGCGGCGGCGGTTCGACCTCCGGATCCAATGAGTTTTTCATGACGCAGTTGGGCGGCGGGGACACGATCTCCGATTCCGTCCCGATCTATCTGGAAGGTGTGCTGGCAGGAAGCAGATACGATCCAACCTTCATCGCGTCGCAAGGCGCCGAGACGCGCCGCATACCAACTAAATGGAACAGCCTTTCCGCCACGGGCGGCATCGGCTGGGATTTCAAGCTGACCGATGAGCTCAAGCTGCGCCCCATCTTCAACATTGCACTGGGCAACGTGACGAGCGATCTACGCGCAGCAAGCTGGTATGTCGGAAGACGCACCGGCAAGGATATCGACTTCCTGGATCGAGGGTCTTTGAATGCGTACGGGTTGGGCGGCTCGATCATGCTGGATTACGAGCACTACCGGCCCGGGTACGAGGTGGATGTGGAACTGCGTTATTCCGACATCCGCCTGAAGAGCTTCGACAGCTCGGCAGCGGTAAGCGGCAGTGCCATCGCGCAATCCGCCAACCTTTGGGCCCGCTATCGCGCACCCACCGGAATGGTCGTGCTGCAACGGCCGCTCCGGTATGTGCTGGAGCTGACGCACTCGGAGTTTCTGGGGGATCAGAAAGGCATTCTCGGGTTCGACCGGCTGACGTCCGTCGGCGCGGGGTTGGAATTGGACTCCAGCGCCTACGACGTGTTCATTACCCGCACGCGCTTGGTCGGTCGCTACGTGTTCGGCAACAACGTATCCGGCTTTTCGGTCGGGTTGGCGGTGAGCTTCTGATGGGCGGCGCTTGGGCGGGTTCAGCGGCGAACGCTCGAGCGGGCGAGGGTGGCGCTTGGCAACTCGCCAAATGCGTTTCTGTAGTAGTCAGAAAACCGCGACATGTGCCTGAAGCCCCACTTCAAGGCAATGTCGGACACGCTGGCGTCTGGACCACTTGTCAGCAGATCGCGCAACGCCCCGTTCAACCGTGCTGTCATGAACCAGCGTCCCGGCGACATGCAGACGCTGCGGCGAAAAATCAGCTCCAGCGATCGCAAGGTGTAGCCGCTGCGCCGGGCGATGTCCAAGAGCGCCACGTCCGTCGCTTCGCCAGACAAGACCAGTCGTTCGCACGCGGCAATCAAATGATAGTGCCGTTGTTCGACAGTCATTTTCTCGGACTTACCCGCCGGCGTTGCAAGGGAAAGGGCGTCCACGTAACCCGTCAACAACGATTCGCAGACCTTCTCGGCCAGGGCCGGCGCCATGCCGCCATCTGGCTGGAGGCGCCGCGCAAGTCCGAGCGCATCGTTGGTGAGCGTTGTCAATGTTTGCCGAGTGCCAGGCCTGAGGAGTATGGAGTGCAGCGAGCGGCGGTGCAGCGACAATGGCCGTCCTGTGCGCGCGATGGCAAGCTGTTGCATGCGCGCTTCGGGAACTGCAAGGTTGACCCAGCGGGAGTGTCCGCGGGCTTGATAAAGAAGCTCAACGCCCGCTGGGTAGATCTGAGCCTCCTCTTCGCCTATTGCGGCAGTATTGCAGCGAGTCAAGTGACCGCCTTCAGCCATGAATCCGATGCAGATCCCATCCGTGGGCATGGAGCCGTGGGCGACCACCGGGAACTCGTAGCGTCCCGTCTCAAGGCGAACGTCGCCGAGCACCAGGCGCTGATGCTCCATCGTTGCCAATTCGGACGAAATCAAGCGATGCTCGAAGGTGCCTCCAAATACGATATCGAAAGCTTGCAAAGGCTCAAGTCCCGAATAGACATGATGCATGTAGACGGATTCGATAGGCATCGCAAAGAACTCCGTGGCGATTCCGCTTTCCGGTTGCCCCGGCGAGCGCGCCGGGCTTACTTACCGCAGACTTTCAGACTGGGGTGAAACCATGACGCAAGACTATCGGCAGGTCAGGGCGCGCATACGCAGTCTGGAAGCAGAGACCGAAAATTTGCGCCGCGAGGAGCTGCAATTGATTCTGGCTGAGATACGCCAGCGAATTCGAGAATACGGAATCACGCAAAGCCAACTGTTCGGTCCTGACCTTTCGGATCTGGTGCAGTATCGGCATCCGGACACGGGGCAGACTTGGAACGGAGTGGGAAGACCGCCGAACTGGATCAGAGGACTGGACCGGAGTCGCTTCCTCGTCAAATGAACGCGCACGCCTCCTATTAGGAAGGGATCTAACCCACTTGGAAACGGGCGCAAAGTGGCGGGGAAGTTGTCTCCATCTTGCTGGAAGCGAGGCATGGCACAGTAACGTGGTATTGCTCAATACTTCCAGACGTATGCCCAACTGAAATGGGATTTCTCGGGATTTCGCATTTTGGATAGCGATTGCGGCTGATTGGGACTACTTTTCATTTGCAACGATTCGTCGGATTTAGCCATAACAATTCGTTTCATCAAAGTCATGTCTCGGCTGGCGGGCGCACCTCGCCACCCCGGGAAAAAGGGCTCTCCGCATGCCGCGGGTCGAAATTGATTTAGCGCTTACTGGTTCAAGCAGCAATTAACGATGGTCGCAGGGTGGCACGTCCTTGTCGTCGTGTTGCCTGAGGAGCAAGGCTATGCGTACGTCGCCAATCTTTCGCCCCGTGCCTCGGGCGCTGGCCCTTGAACCCAGGCTGTTATACGACGCTGCGGCCGCGACTGCAGTCGACCGCCAGAACGATACCCATGGCGAGCACACGGATGTAAGCGGCGCCGACGATTCCGCTTCTGCTTCGGGCAAAAATCTTCTCGTCATAGATGCCCGCCTGGCAGGCGCACAGGCATTGGCGGCGAGCGCTACGCCTGGCACCACGGTCCTCATCGTCAACCCAAGCCAGGATGGGGTGGCAGCGGTGCGGCAGTCCCTCGAGGCGTTGGGCAACGTGGACTCCATCCAGATCCTGAGCCATGGCAAGCCCGGGCAGCTGAGTCTGGGCAGCAGCATCCTGACAGCACAATCGGCCGACACACAGCGCACTGCAAGTTGGGGCCAATATCTTGGCGGTAATGCGGACATTCTGATCTACGGTTGCGGCACAGGCAGCACGGACAGCGGTCAAGAACTGATGGAGGCATTGGCCAGCAGCACCGGCGCAGATATCGCGGCATCCATCAATGACACCGGCAATCCCTCGGCGGGCGGTGACTGGCGCCTGGAAATCGCGACCGGCACCATTGAAAGCGAACTTCAGATCGGGATGGCAGGACTTGCTGCGTACGACGGGCTACTGGCCGATGCGTTGCCCACCATTGCGCTCGGCGGCAGCAGCGCCGACATCCTGTTGGGCGGGACGGCTCAGATCCAGGCCATCCTCAGCAATCCCTCGACCCAGGAAGGCTATGCGCCATTCATCGACATCCTCATCCCATCGACTGGGTACGACGGCGACGACGGCGTCAGTTTTGTTTCCGCCAGCACGTCGGGGATAGCGCTGAATGGCTACGTGGTGACCTTCGGGGCTGACGGAACGGCGGCGCACCCCGTGGCTCGGGACGCCAGCGGCAATCCTGTGGTGTTGCAGGCGGCGGACTACGGATATCGTCCTGGCGACCAGTTGGTGGTGCTGGCGCTGCCTTACGCGGGCTTTGGCAAGGACCAGCCCTCGATTGCGGTGGATATCGTCCTGGGCCTGAGCCCGCTGGCGGACGTCAATAAAGATCACACCGTCAGCCTGCGAGCCGGTTTTCAGTATGGCAATGATGCGCTTGACAACCCGCAGCAGGATCCGTCGCTGTTTGAGGGAGCTTGGCAAACGTACGCGCTGCGTTCGACCCCGTTCGAAGTGACGCAGACATTGGACATGACCGAAGGCGAAACCGCCACCGGCGAAAACTACCCGCACACCTTGACCGTCACCGCCACGCCGGCTCCCGGGCAGACGATTCAGAACGTGGTGGTCACGCAGCAATTGCCCGATAGTGTTCGCGTGTTGGGTATCGCACCTGGTGGCGGCGGGACGCTGACACGGCTGACGCTGACCGACGGCAGGGTTTTAACCGATGCGGTTGCAATCAATGCGGCTCTGGCGCTCAAGCCGTATGTCGCGTCGTACGAGGTCACGTACGGCACGCTGAGCGGTCCTTCCGACACCGAAGTGCGCTTCTTCGTGGCGGAAACGACTGCGGAAGGCGAACAGGTTCTGAATCCCGCCAGCGGCGCACCGCGAGCGATCGAGGTCGCGCAGGCCTTTTCCACGGGGCAGTGGACCCCGCTGGATCCGCGTGACGTGCCCGATCTGCTTCCATGGGTACCAGTGATCGGACGCGGCGAGAGCATCACCTTCACGGCGAAGTCGGTCACCCTGCACAAGACCGCGGTGGTGTTCGACGATAACGGTGTGGCTGGCCTGTCGCCCGGCGATACGCTGCGCTATCAGTACGACGTGACGCTGTCCGATTATTTCGCCATCGGCAAATCGCTGCTGGATCAGGGCAGCCTGACCATCACCGACAACCTGGGCGATGGCCTGACGTTCGCGGGCACGCCATTGCTGACTTTCACACAGGATGGCCAGCAGTACACGGTGTCGATGATCTACAGCCTGGGCGCCAAAACGGAGAACGGCACGCAGATCGTCTTCGACCTGGCCGCGTCGATCGCGCAGGCGGGTCTGAGCATGGACGCGCTCATCGGCGACATCGCCAGCGATGGCACGCGGCAATCGGCAACCCGGGCCACAATCAGTTATGACGCCAGGGTCGACGAGGCGTACCAGGGAGACTATGCCCAAGCCGAAATCAATGAAGGCGATTCGCTAGGCAATAGCGCATTGCTGGCGGGAACGATCATACAGAGCCGGCTCAATGTTGGCGCCGTTCAATCCGATGGCTCCGAGGTGACGGTGACCGTGCCGGCGGGCAACGTCGACATCGCCGTGTTCCAGGTCAACGGCAGCACCGTGCCCGCATCCTACGAACTGCAGCCGGGCGATATCGTCACCTTCGCGCTGCGCTATGACTTGCAGACGGGCGACTACGAGAACCTGAAGCTGACAGCCTACCTGCCGGCGCCGGTGTTCCAGCCGGCAGGAAGCTGGACCATGGGCATCGGCGACCATCGCTGGTCGTTCGGTCCGGGGGATTCCCATCCAGGCACGCAGGTAAGCGTGAGCGCGCAGGCCGGTGGCGCCTTGGTCTTTGATTTTGGCGATTACGCCCTGCAAGGCGACCCGGCCGGTCAAAATCGGATCGAAGTGCTATTCACTCTGCGGGTCAGCAGCCAGCCCTTCGCGGACCAGCGTTCGATTACGGTGCTGGGCCAGTCTTCGCAGCAGACCACGATCGATCAAGCCGTATTGGTCGATACGGATAACGTGCTGATCCAATCGGTGGCCGAGCCCGTCGTCGCGATCGGACACGGTGTGGTGGGCGCGTCTGGCGGCACGGTCAGAGGCGCGTCAGGAAACTGGAATCCGCCGGGCAGCACAGGAACAGGTTTCAACGGTGCGATTACGGATCTTGCCGACCTCGAAGGCGCGGTGAGCGGCATGGACGCCGGCGACGTTCTGCGCATGGCGACAGGCCTTGAGAACAGCGGCGGCGGGGACGCCTTCGACGTGTCGGTGGCTTTGCAGGTCCCGGCCGGCTTGAGTTTCTTCGGCGGATCGCTGAACACGGCAAACCTGCGCATCGCCCGCGGAGACGGGACGGTGATGGTGCTTGGACGGGACTACGCGATTTCGGGAACGACGATCACATTCCTGGATGCGGGTGGTCAGGCCAGTCTTCTGGCGGGGCGTCCGGGGACAGCCGAGGACGACAGCGGTCAGAACATGATCGTGATCACGTATGACGTCGTGGCCAGCGGTTCGCTGGCAGCCTCCAGCACGCTGCAGAGCACGGCTGTCCTGACGCACTACGCCAGCGTGGAGGGGGGAGCGGACTTTACCCCGACCGACCTGTCGGATACTGCCGACGCGCAATCCGCCGCGCCCGTCATCACAAAAGGCTACGCGGACGGCAGCCTGGATCCGTCAGACTCCAGCGCCAGTCACACGAGCGGCAGCAATCTGGTCATCGGCGAGCGCATGCTCTACGACATCGTGGTGACATTACCGGAGGGCAGCACGCAAAACCTGCGCATCACGGACCTGATTCCCGACGGCTTCGCGCTGGATACCAGTTTCGGCACGGGCGGCTATCTACTGATTACGCAGGCGGCGCAAAGCGGTAGTCTAGCTGCGAACTTCGCCGGTCTGGTGTCCGTGGCCAGCGTATCGGGATCGGGCGGCGCGCTAGGTGCAAACGGCGTCGATTTGGCGCTCAGTTTCAGCGCCAGCAGCGCACTGGCAAACAATAACGCCGCAGACAACAGCTTCGTCATCCGGCTTGGCCTGGTTGCCGTCAACGTGAGCGGCAATCAGGCGGGTCGCACGCTGACCAACGATGCGTCGCTGACATACACAGACCCGGACGGGGACACGCCCAACGGCGTTTCGCCGATAGACCGCAACGTGGCGGCAGGCGGCGGCCTGCCGTCTGCAATCATCGTCGAACCCACGTTGACTGTCTCGCAGACGGCGGTCACGACTGGAGCTCCAGTTGGCGTGGACCGGGGTGATCAGATCACGTACACGATCACAGTCGGAAACGGAACCACCTCCGCCGATGTCGACGCATTCGACGTGCGGCTCTCCGACGTGCTTCCCACGGAACTTGGTGCCGTACAGATCATCGGCGTCACACTGTATGGCGGGGCAACGTTGACGGGTGGCGACTTCGTGGTCCAGAACGGCGTGCTGCAACTGGCTCCCGGCGCCAAACTGGACATACCCAAGGGTGCCAGTCTGGTTCTGCAGTTCAGGGGTACGTTGAACGACACGACCGGTACCTCCGGCAAAGTCGACAACCAGGTCACTATCCAATGGAGCAGCCTGGACGGAGCCAGCAGTGGAGAACGCACGGGCGCCGATGGCAACCTCGCTTCGGGCGTCTTGAACGACTATCGGACGGTGAGCGTTCTGAGCGAAGACGTGGCGGCCTCGGGCACGATCAGTCACGTAGGCGGGCTGCCCGATACGGCGGGCGGCACGCCGAGCACCGCCGATCCGCAGGATGTCGCGATCGGGGAAATCGTTCACTATCGGGTGGCGCTTCTGGTCCCGGAGGGCACGCAGCCCGATGCGTCGATTCAAGTCTATTTGCCGCCGGGCCTGACCTTCATGAACGATGGCTCAGCCATGCTGGCCTTCCTGGCCAACGCGCTGGCCAATGGCTCGCCAGGCCTGACCACGGATCTAGCGGGCCTGTTCGCCTCGGGCAATCCCAATATCGATGGTGGCGTGACGGACAAACAGAGCACGCTGCTCAATCCTGATCTCTCGGGCGTCAGCGCCCAGGGCGTGCTGAACACGGGCGCCATCGACACCAGCAATCCCCGCATGGTCGTGCTTCGGCTCGGCAATCTCGTCAACGCCAACCAGGATGCGGATTTCGAGGGCCTGTATTTCGAGTTCAACGCGCGGGTGGACAACGCCGCTGGCGTCGTGGCCGGTAGTCAGCTGGCGGTGCGCGCCGACTTCCTCAGCGGTTCGGAAGTTCGGTTCGGCACCGAATCCGTCACGGAACGCGTGGTCGAACCCAAGATTGAAAATGTGCAGAAATCCGTCGCCAGCTTCGATCCTGGCGCGGGCGGCACGCTAGGCCAGGTTGGCTACGTGGTGAACTTCAGCAACGCTGGATCCGCCACTGCCCATGACGTCGTCTTGCGGGACACACTGCCCGCCGGCGGCCAGAATCTCACTGTCACCAGCCTGACGATCAATGGCACGGCGTACACCCCAGGCACCTATCCCCCGGGCGTATCGGTGGTGGTCAATGGGGGGACGGTGACGGTGTCGCTCGACACCCTCGCGGCTGGCGCATCCGTCAGTCTTGCCTACGGCGCACAACTGCCCAACAACGTGGCGCTGGCCGACACGACGGCCAGCGTAACCTATACCAGCCTGCCAAACAGCTTCCAGAGCTTTGCAGGCACACAGGTGGGCGCGGCGGGCTCCGTGGGCGGCGAGCGCACAGGCAGCGGCGCCGGCCCCAACACGTACCAGGACGGCGACGCCGCTGGCGTCAGCCGCATCGAAGGAACGCTCTGGAACGATACGGACAGCGCGACCGCCTTAGCGACGCCGGACGGCCCGGTTCTTGCAGGCCAGTCGGTCACCCTGACCTGGGGCGGCGCGGACAACGATCTGTCGACCACGGCGGATAACGGCACATGGACAACCACGTCCGACGCCAATGGCTACTACTTCTTCGGCGTACTGGGCGCGGGCGTGTTCCGCATCGATGCGCCGGCAACTATCACGGTTGCGGGGCCGACCGGCGTGGTGAATGCGCGCGTCGACAGCGACAATGCGTCTCCCGCGGGCCAGGTGCTTGCACAATTCGGCGACCTGGGTGTCACGGCCGCCGGCAACGTGGGCTATGTGGAACGTAACGATGGGCCGGTCAATACCGTGCCGGGCGCGCAGTCCGTGGATGAGGATAATGCGCTCGCGATTGCGGGGCTCTCCATCAACGACCCCGACGCCGGCGCGGGGACGATGCAGGTCACACTGAGCGTATTGCATGGCGGCCTGACACTGACCCTGGGCAGCGCCCAGCTCGCCGGCGGCGCACTGGGCTCGGGAATGCTGCAGCTGCGCGGCAGCCAGAGCGCATTGAATGCGGCGCTCGCCACGCTGGTCTATACGCCGGGCGCGAACTATAACGGCAGCGAGCGCCTGACCCTCCTGACTGAGGACCTGGGGCAGCGCGGTGATGCCGACGGCGACGGCACGCCGTTCGAGGCGGCGGACGACAACCTGACCGACACGGACACCGTGGATATCACGGTGGTGGCGGTCAACGATGCGCCGCTAGGCGTTGACGACACCGATCAGGCCGTGGAGGCGGGCGGCGTCGGCAACGATATCCCAGGCGTCAATCCTGCGGGCAATGTGCTGGATAACGATCTGGACGTGGACATCCAGACCAACGGCGACGTGCTGATCGTGACCCAGGTCAGCGGCGTGGGCGGCCCGCAAACCGTGGATCCGCTTGGCGGCGAGACGCCGGTGGCTGGTCTGTACGGCACGCTGTTCATCAACGCGGCCGGGGGCTACCGGTACGTGGTGAACAACGCCGACCCGGCGGTGCAGTCGCTGCTGGCCAGCAGTCCTCCTTTGGCGGACACCTTCACGTACAACCTGCGTGACACCGGGTTCCTGACGAGTTCCGCCCAGCTCGTCATTACGTTGACCGGCGCCAACGATGCCCCGACGGCGCTGGACGATGTGGGCACGGCAGAGGAGAAGGGCGGTACTGCCAACGCAAGCGGGGGCAGCCCGGCCAACGGCAACGTTCTCGACAATGATGGCGACGTTGATGCCGGCGACACGCGCGGCGTGACACAAGCGCGTGCCCAGACAAGCACAGGGCCAGGCCCCGCGTCGAGCGTCCCCGCGGGCAGCACTGCGGCCAACGGTGCGCTCATCGTGGGCCAGTATGGCTCGCTGAGCCTTGGCGCCGATGGCAGCTACACCTACACGGCCGATGACAACAACGCGGCGGTTCAAGCCTTGAACGTGGGCGAGGTGCTACGCGAAACGTTCGACTACGTGGTCACCGACGCGGGGGGGCTGAATGCCCTGGCTTCGCTTGTCATCACCATCAATGGGGCCAACGACAACCCGGTGGCTGCCGACAACCTGGGTGAGGGATACACCGCGCTTGTGGATGTGGATACCAACACCGTCATCGGGGTGCCGCGCAATCCACAGGGCAACGTCATTCTCGACCCGTACACGGTAAATGATCCGGACCAGCTCGACAGCGACGTCGACAACGACATCGCTACCGCCGTGGTCAGCAGCATCGGACCCGAAGGCGGAATCCAGCAGGCCGTGACACCGGGCGTCGAAGCAGCGATCACCGGGCTGTACGGCGTGTTGCGCATGAATGACGACGGCAGCTACACCTACGAGATCGACAGCCTGAACGCCACCTTGATCGCTCTGGGTCCGAATGCGACGGTGGATGAACGCTTTACGTACGGGCTGCAGGACGCCAACGGGGGCCAGAGCAGCGCGGTGCTGGTCATCCGCATCCATGGCGTGTCGGACCAACCGGTTGCCAACGATGTGGTCGCGGTCGCGCAGGAACGCGGCGGCGTGGGCAATGCCACCCCCGGGCGAACCGCAACGGGCGATGTGACGATCAACGACATCGAGCCGGACGGCGACCCGCTGAGCGTTTCCGGCATTCGCACCGGCACGGAAGCCGGTGGCGGGACGATGCTGCCGGTCGGCGCGCCCATCGCGGGCACGTACGGCACGTTGACACTGAACAGCGATGGCTCGTTCAGCTATGCGCTGAACGAGACGGATCCCTTGGTTCAGGCCTTGCGCACGGCAGGCAACACCTTGGTCGACGTATTTACGTACACCGTATCGGATCCGGGCGGTCTGTCCGATCAGGCCGAACTGCGTGTGCGCATCCTGGGGCAGAACGATGCTCCGGTAGCGGCAGATGATGCGGACGCAGCGGTCGAGGCGGGAGGAACGGCCAATACCTCGCGCGGACAGCCTGCGCTTGGAAACGTGCTGGACAACGATCAGGACATCGACAGCCCGGCCAATGGCGAGACGCTGGTCGTCGCCGGCGTGCGGACGGGGGACGCGGGCGGCGGCGCGGTGCCCGACGCCACCGGCAGGGTCATGGTCGTGACGGGCGTCTATGGCACGCTGACGCTGCTTGCCGACGGCACTTACGTGTACGCGGTCGACAATTCAAATGCCGCGGTGCAGGCGCTGCCGGCGGGTGCGACGCTGTTCGAGGACTTTACCTACAAGGTGCGGGACGCCGGCGGCCTGGAATCCAGTGCCGGGCTGCGCATCACGATCACCGGCGCAAACGATGCGCCCGAGGCAGTGGCGCAGTCGATCACGGCGGTCGAAAAAGGTGGCACCGGCAACACCACGGGCGGGCTCGACCCTTCGGGCAATCTGCTGCCGGCCGCGGGAACGGATCCCGACACGGGCGACGTGCTGCATATCGCCGGCTTGCGCGCTGGCCAGCCAGGCGGCAATGCGGCCATGCTGGCCGCGGGCACGACGGTTCAGGGGCAGTTCGGCACGCTGCGGATCGACGCCGACGGCAGCTACGTGTACACCGTGGACAATTCGCTGCGCGCCGTCCAGGCGCTGCGGCTGCCCACCGACACCCTGGTTGAATATTTCACTTTCCGGCTGAGCGATGCCGCGGGCCTGACCAGCGACGGCCAATTGACGGTAACCGTGCGCGGCGCTGATGACGCGCCGGTCGCGCGCAACGATGCCGGCAGTGCGAAGGAGGCCGGGGGTACGGCTAATGGCACGCCCGGCACTCCTGCCATCGGCAACGTGCTGGCCAATGATACGGACGTGGACGCGGGGGACCGTCGCACGGTCTCCGCCGTGCAGAACTCGCAGGCTGCGGCGGGAACCGTGGGCGGGTCCGCGGCGGGCTTGTACGGAACCCTGTATCTGCAGTCGGATGGCTCGTACCGTTACGAAGTCGACGATACCCTTGCTGCCGTTCAGCAGCTTCGCGCGGGCCAATCGCTGCAGGAGACCTATACCTATACCGTGCAGGACTTGTCGGGACTGACCCACACGGCAATTCTCACGATCACCATCGCCGGAAGCTACGACGCGCCGGTGGCAGTCGACGACACAGATACCGCGACGCCAGCCACTTCGATATCGCCAGCCGTTGACGCGGCAGGCAACGTTCTGCCCAATGACACGGACGTCGATGCAGGCGATACCAAAATCGTCAACGGCATACGCGAAGGGACGGGTGTGGCCGGATTCACGGCAGTGACGGGAACGGCGCCGCTGCGGATCGATGGCCAGTTCGGCTGGCTGGAGATAGCCTCGGACGGCAGTTACACGTATCACGCGGACGACACCAATGACGCCGTGGCGGCGCTGAACGCGGGCGACACGCTTCAGGAAGTCTTTACCTACCGCGTGGCGGACAGCGGCGGCCTTACCGATCAGGCTCAATTGCGCATCACCATCCAGGGCGTCAACGATCCTCCGCGTGCCACACCGGTGGTCGGGATCGCAATTGAACAGGGCGAGCGCGATGGCCAGCCGTTCGCGGGCCGCAATCCCAGTGGCGATGTGACGCTGCGCAACATCGATGCCGAAGGCGAACCCGTTACCGTGGTCGGCATCCGCACCGGCCCCGCAGCGGGAGGAGGGATCGCTGGCACTGTAGGGACCGTGCTGCGTGGCGCCTACGGCGATCTCATCGTGAACGCCGACGGTACGTTTTCCTATGTGCTCGACAATTCGCTTGCCGCCGTTGAACAGCTGCGCCTGGTGCGGGACACGCTGCGGGATGTGTTCACCTACACCATCACGGACAGTGGCAGTTTGCAGGATAGCGCCACGCTGGTCATTCTGGTCCTGGGTCAGAACGATGCGCCCGTGGCGCGCGATGACGTTGCCGACGCCGTGGAAGCAGGGGGGGTAAACAACGGCGAACCGGGGCTCAATCCCATTGGCAAAGTGCTCGCCAACGACTCGGATGTCGATGGCGGCGACACGAAGACGGTGATCTCGGTGGGACTGGGCACGGGCGCGCCAGGCGCAGTCGGCCAGATCGCAGGACAGTACGGGACGCTGGTCATGGGCGCCAACGGCGACTATCAGTATGTCGTCGACAACGACAATCCCGTCGTGCAGGCACTGCGCCTGGCCACGGACACGCTGACGGAGGTCTTCACCTACACGATGCGCGACACGGATGGCGCACTGGCGCAGGCGCGTCTTGTCATCACGATCGCGGGCCGCGACGACACGCCACAGGCGCGCGACGATGTTGCGCAGGTAGACGACATTTCCGGACCGCCGGTCGTTCAAGGCAACGTGCTGCAAAACGACAGCGACGTCGACGGCGGCGATTCGCTGGCGGTCACCGGTATCCGCCCGCAGCAGGATGGGGCGGCACCCGGCCAGATAGGCCAGAGCCTGGCGGGACGCTACGGCACGATCGTCATGAACGCCGACGGCAGCTATCGCTACGAAGTCGACCTGTCCAACCCGGAGGTGCAAGCGGCCCGTGGGCAAGGACCAATTCTGCAGGATCAGTTCATCTACACCATTTCGGATCTTGCGGGCCGCCAATCCGAGGCGCGCCTTACGATCATCATCAACCTCGATGCCGACTACTTCCCTCCGCCCAATCCGCATGCGCTGTTTGGGCAGGAGGATACGCCAGCGTTCCGTTCGGACTTGCGCGTGGACCCCGTGGTCTTCGTGACGCCGGCCGTGCGGGACAGCCTTGCCCTGCAACGCTACCTCGAAGCTGCGATACGCGGCGAACGTCCATGGATGGCCATGCCGCCGGAGTCCACGCTCGAATCCCAGGCTGCGGGCCTCATCGATCAAGACGAAACCCCGTTGACGCGCACCATCCAGGCGCTGCAATGGCAGGCCCGTTACGAAAACGCCCGAATGCAGACACGGTACGCCAACGTATTCCTGTCGGCTGACGGCCTGCTAGATGATGATTCGGTGTTCGCGTACAAGGAGTTGCGTCTGCTTCAGACAGGCAGGACAAGCGCCGATGGCGAACGGGGTCCGGCTGCCCGGCGCACGGCGGGTTCCTTCAGCGACCAGGTGCATGCCGCCGCCTCGGGGGCATGGATTGATCGCTGGGCGCCGGTGGACGAGACAGTAGCAGTGAAGACCAAGAGGGGAGACGTATGAAGCGAATGCTCGCGATCCGCGCGAATGTGCTGGTGCTGGCGATTCTTGGCTTGAGCGCATGTTCGACCAGCCAGCTGACCAGCCCGTATACACACGACGAAATCCTGCAGCGCATCGAACAGGACCGCAAGATGATGTATGCGGACCAGGAACCCATCACGCATCCAGTCACCTTCTACGAGGCGTCGGCGCGCGCGCTGAAATACAACCTCGACTATCGCCTCAAACTGATGGAAAGCGCCTTGTCACGCAACCTGGTGGACGTGACCCGGCACGAAATGCTACCCAGGCTAGTTGCGTCGGCAGGCTACACCGAACGTTCAAACGATTCAGGGGGCACATCAATCGGCATCGAGGATGGGGAAGTCAGCTTGCGGCCGTCAACGTCGGAGCAACGCTACCACCGCCTGGCGGATCTCGAGCTCAGCTGGAGCACCCTGGATTTCGTCGTGGCCTACGAGCGCTCGCAGCAGAAGATGGACCAGGTTCTGATGGCGGAGGAGCGCCGGCGCAAGGTCGTCCAGAACGTCTTGCAGGACGTACGCAACGCTTATTGGCGGGCGGTAGGCGCGCAGCGGCTCATCGCGTCGGTCGACGACCTGCTGGTGCGCGTGCGCACGGGCCTGGACAACGCGCGCGAGGCCGAACGGCGGGGCCTGCTGCCACGCCAGGAGGCGCTGGCGTACCAGCGGGCGTTGCTGGACGCGGTAAGCCTGCTGTCCACGCGGCGGCAGGATCTGGAATTGGCGCGAGCCGAACTTGCGGCCCTCATGTCCTTGCCGCCGGGCACGGATTTTCTGGTGGCGGACGAGAATCCGCCGCCCATTCCTCTGCCCAACATGAATGTTCCCGGCCTGGAACAACTGGCGCTGCAGAATCGGCCGGAGATCATGGAGGAGTGGTACCGCAAGCGGGTGACGGAAAACGACATACGAATTGCCAAGGCAGAACTTTGGCCACATATCAGCTTCAACGCCGGCACCCACTACGATTCGAACGAATATCTCTACAACAATACCTGGTCCTCCGTGGGGGTACGGGTGTCCTGGAATCTGCTCAGCTTGCTCAAGGCGCCAGCGCTTCAGGCGGCAGGCGAAAACCAGAGCAAGGTTGCCGACCTGCGCCGCCTGGCGCTTTCCATGGCCGTCCTGACGCAGGTGCGTGTCGCGGCCCAGCGCTACTACCTGGCGCGTGAGCAGTACCAGTTTGCCGATCAGAGCACGCAGGTCGACGGCAGGCTCCGGGACTATGCCGAGGCCAGCGCCAGCATTTCCGCTGACTCGAAACTGGAGTTCATCCGCGCGGACGCCCGGTGGCTGCTGTCTCAGTACCAGCGCTATGCGGCCTATTCGGACGCGCAGGCGGCGTGGGGCCGCCTCTACAACTCCATCGGTCTTGACGTGATGCCGGACGTCATTGCCAGCCACGACGTCGCCACCTTGGCGGCGGAAATCCAGAAGACCATGACGGACTGGGAGCGCACAACGCTGCTGGCCCAAAGCGAGACAAAATGACGCGGCGCTTGCAGCGACTTCGAACAGCACTGCTTGTTGCGCTTGCGGCGGCAAGCCTTGCCGCACATGCCCAGGTCGCGGCGCAGAGCGCGTTGCCGGACCTCGCCAGCGATCCGAATGCCATACGGGTACTGCTGGCCGCCGACCCAGAGAGCACGTTGTCCGCGCCAATGGCGGGCCGCCTGCAATCCATGGACGCGCATCTGGGCCGCCGCGTGGAGAAAGGCGAAGTGATGTTCCGCCTTGATTGCGGCGAACCGCAGGCCCGTCTGAAGATGGCATCGGCCGAGCTTGCGGGCGCGCGCGAAAGCCTGCGCGCCAAGGCGGGACTGCGCAAGCTGGACGCCGCAGGCGACACCGAAGTCGCGCTGGCGCGCGCCGCGTCTGAGCGGGCTGCGGCGGCACAGACGCTGGCGCAGGCGCAGGTCGACTACTGCACGGTCGCTGCCCCGTTCGCAGGCCGCATCGCCCGGGTCTACGTGCGCCCCTATGAGACCGTCAACGCTGGCGCCCCGCTGATCGACCTGGTCAGTGACGGTCCGCCGCGGCTCAGGTTGAACCTGCCGTCGCGCCAGATGGCGAGCGTCAAGGTGGGCAGCCCCTTCAAGCTGGATGTCATCGAAACCGGCAAGCAGTATGAGGCGCGCGTCACCGCGATCAACGCCCGGGTTGACGCGGTGGCGCAAACGATTGAACTGGAGGGAAGGGCGGAGGATCCCGGGCATGATCTGCTGCCCGGCATGAGCGGCATCGCCAATTTCGGTTTCTCCCGGTAACGGCCATGCAGGACGACATTCTCCTGTTGCTGCAGGTGGCGGAGGTGGAAGGCCTGGCGAGGCAGGCCGACGACGTCCAGCAGCTTAGCTTTCACATCGCCAACGACGCCCATCCGCTGCTGCGCTACCGGCAGGCCCTGGTTTTCGAGGACACGGGATCGGACTGGCGCCTGCTGAACATCTCGGGACTCGTGTCGGTCGACCACGATTCACCGTATCTCGTGTGGCTTGGGCAGGCGCGGAAATGGATTCGCGCGCAGGCGAACCAGGGAAAGGATTGGCTGGAACCGCCGGAAGACGGATCGCCTGGCGCCGACCTCGTCGCGCGGGGATGGCGAGAATGGTGGCCGGCGGGAGCCTGGCTGTTGCCGCTGAAGCGCCGGGCCGGAACGCCCCTGGGCTGGGCCGTGTACTTGATGGATCAGGCGCCGACTGCCGGTCACGCGGCGGTAATGAAACGCCTGGCGCAGTCCTGGGCCTATAGCTGGGAACTGCTTGCGAGCCGGTCGGGCCGTCAGCCCCGCGGGCGCAAGACCTGGATGGTCAGGCTCGCGCTCATCGCATTGGTGGCGTTGTGCTTCCTTCCGGTGCGCCAGCGGGCACTCGCGCCGGCAGAAGTCACGTCGCTGGATCTGGACATGATCAGCGCGCCGCTGGATGGCGTCGTCAAGGCGGTGCATGTGCGGCCCAACCAGGAGGTGCAGGCCGGCCAGCTACTGTTTTCGCTGGACGACACTACGCTCAGCCACCGGCAGGAGGTCGCCGCCCGAGCCGTGGCCGTTGCGGATGCGGAATACCTGGCCGCCAGTCAGACGGCGTTCCGCAGCGAGGACAGCCGCGCTCGACTGACCTTGCTTCAGAGCCGAGCCGAGGAGCGGCGCGCGGAACTCGCGTCCATCCGGTCTCAGTTGCAACGGCTGGAAACGCGCGCGCCGCGCGGTGGCGTTGCGGTATTCAGCGACCCCAACGACTGGGTCGGCAAGCCCGTCGTGACAGGCGAGCGCATCATGCAGCTGGCTGATCCCGCCAAGCCTGCCATGCTGGTGCAGTTGCCGGCCTCGGATGCGATCGCGCTGGAGGTTGGCGCGCCGGTGGACTTGTACCTGACCGTACGGCCGATGGATCCGCTGCGCGGCAAGGTCATCGAAACCAGCTACCAGGCGGCGCTCACGCCGGAGGGAGTGCCCAGCTACCGCCTGCGGGCCAGCGTCGATGAAGGTGAGGGTGCCCGCATCGGCCTGAAGGGAACGGCCCGGTTGTCGGGGGGACAGTCGGTGCTTGGCTTCGAACTCGTGCGGCGTCCCGTGGCGGCGCTGCGCGCGTTTTTCGGATTGTGAGGCAGCCGCCATGACTGCGACCGCCCTGGAATCCCTACCTCAGTTGAGGGAGGATCTCCGTCTTTTTTCTGCGGATCCCCATTTGGACGGCAGCCCGGGATGGGTTATTGAAGACCCGGTGCGTAACCGCCATTTTCGAATCGGCTGGCTGGAGTTCGAGTTCCTGGCCCGCTGGCGGCAGATGCCTGCCGACCTGTTGGCCGACATCCGCCGCCGGACCCCGTTGCAACCCGACGAAAACCAGTTGCGCGACTTTGCCGACTTCCTGCGCCTGAACGATCTGCTGCGGCCCGCACCGTCGCAGAGCCAGGCCATGGCGCGCTCGGAACCGCGCCGGCCGTGGAGCAAGCCAAAATGGTGGCTGCACAATTATCTGTTCTTCCGCATTCCGCTGATTCACCCCACATACTGGCTGGGCCGGCTGCACCGCGCGGTGCGTTTCCTGTTCCATCCGGCCACGCCGTGGACCGTGGCGGCGTTGTCACTGTTGGGCATTGTCCTGGCATTGCGGCAATGGGACACCTTCCAGCACACGCTTTTCGAATCCGTATCCTGGCAGGGCGCCTTGGGCTTCGCGCTGGCATTGGTCGTTGCCAAGACGTTGCATGAGTTCGGCCACGCGCTGATGGCTACCCATCTTGGCGTGCGGGTAGGGCACATGGGCGTCGCCTTCCTGGTGATGTGGCCCATGCTCTACACCGACACAAGTGAATCGTGGCGGCTGGCATCGTCCCGCAAGCGGCTGATGATTGCATCCGCGGGCATCGTCACCGAATTGGCGATTGCCGGACTCGCGACACTGGGCTGGGCGCTACTACCGCCGGGCATCCTTCGGCAAGCCTGCTTTTACCTTGCCACCACGAGCTGGGTACTGTCGCTGCTGCTGAACGCAAGTCCGTTCATGCGATTCGATGGCTATTTCATCCTGTCGGACTGGCTGGACATGCCCAATCTTCATGAGCGTGCGGCCGCTCAAGCCCGCACGGCGCTGCGCCGCGGCCTGCTGGGCTGGCATGAAGCCTGGCCGGAAGTCTTTGAGCCCGCGGTTCGGCGGCGCCTCATTGTCTTTGCCTGGGTGACCTGGATCTACCGCCTGACGGTCTACCTCGCGATCGCAGTCGCGGTCTATCACTTCTTCTTCAAGGCGCTGGGCGTTTTGCTGTTTCTGGTGGAAATCGGCTTCTTCATCGTTCGCCCATGTTGGTGCGAACTGCGCATCTGGTCGCAGCGCCGTCGCGAGACGAAGCGTTCGCGCCGTTGGCTGCTTCTGCTGGTGCCGCTGCTGTTCCTGGCCTGGCTTGCTGTGCCCACCGCAACGCCAGTGCGGGCGCCCGCCCTGGCGCGTCCCGCCCAGCAGTGGACGGCCTTCGCGCCCACGCCGGCTCGCGTGGACATGCGCGTGGATCCGGGCCCGGTCGCGGCCGGCACCGTTCTCGTCAGCCTGAACAACCCCGAGCTGGCCGCGCAAGCCGACGCGGCGCAGGCGGGCGTCCGGGGCGGGGCGGCCCGCTTGTCGGGGTTGCTCGACCAGGCTGGCGGACTTGACGAGCAGGCCGCCACAATCGAATCCCTGGCGCTCAGCCGTGCCAACGCGGCCTCCGTCGCGGCTGAAAAGATGCGGCTGACGCTGCGCGCGCCCTTCGCTGGGGTATGGCTGGACGTCGCGCCCGAGTCGCGCACGGGCAGCTGGGTCAGCCAGCGCCAACCGTTGGGCCGTTTGGTCAATCCCGAACACTGGATCGTTGAGGCGTTTGTGGCCGAAGAGGATATCCACGCGCTGCGGCCAGGAGACCGGGGGTGCTTCTACTTTGAGCTTGAGCCGCGGCGCCTGTGCGGCAATGTCGACGCTGTCGCGCCGGCCAGGTTGCAACATCTGCCGTCGGCAATGCTGGCCACCGTGCACGATGGTCCGATTCCGGCATATGAGAAGCAGGGCGTGCTTATTCCCGAATACTCACTCTATACGGTGCGCGTCGCGCTGGATGACCCTTTGCCGCTTTTGCGTGAGCAACGCGGCAAGGCCTATTTCACCGGAGCAGAGCGGAGCCGTCTGATGACCGGCCTGCGGTATCTGGCCAGCCTGGCCATTCGCGAAAGCGGGTTCTGACTTGATCGAGACATCCCATGCCCCAGCATCCACCCACTGCTTCCCACGACGAACCCTTTTTACTGGTCGAGGACGACGGACTATCGCGCTTGCAAGGTCGAGTCGGTTTGATTCCCGAGAAAGGCAGGGGAATCGTTCGGCGCGCGTTGATATATGCCCTGGTGGCCTGGCTGCCTTTGGTCGTTGCGTCCTGGTTGACGGGCACGCCATCGGAGCAGGGCACCGGCACCTCGGAAACGTTGCTGGGGCATTTCGGAATCCACATACGTTGTCTTGTCGCCATTCCGCTGCTTGTGCTGGCCGAGGGCGTTGCCCGCAAGATCCTTCCGCTGTGCCTGAGCGAGTTCAAACGCTCCGGTCTGGTCGACCCGGCGCTGGCGCCCCGGTTCGACGACATCATCGCCGGCGTGCTGCGTCTCAAGAGACGCGTATTCCCCTGGCTTGTCATCGCAACGCTCGTCACCGCCTGGACGGTTGCCTTTCTTTTCGCGCCAAACCCGGATGAGGTGCAATGGGCAGGTTCCGGATCGGATGGCATGGCGTTCGGCGCGTGGTGGTTCCTGCTGGTTACACGGCCAATCTTTTCCGTCCTTCTGCTCGCCTGGGTCTGGCGGCTGACGCTTGTGGGCATTCTCTTGCTGCGGATCGCGCGTCTTCCGCTGAAACTGGTGGTGATGCACCCGGACCGAATGGGAGGGCTGGGGTTCCTGGACCGGTTGCCCATGGTTTATGCACCATTCCTGTTCTCGGTGTCCGCCGTGCTGGCAGGCGCGTGGGCGCACACGGTGTTCTACCACGCTGTCACCGTCCCATCGCTGTATGTGCAGGTCGCCACGCTGCTCTTGATATTGATATTGATCGGCCTTGCGCCGCTGCTAGTGTTTACGCCGTCGCTCGCGCATGCCAAAAGGCAAGCGTTACTGGACTATGGCGCCTTGTTGTCCGAGCACGGAAGGCTGGTCGACGCACGGTGGATTCAGAACGCGCAGGTTCGGGAGAATCCCATCCTCGATGCGCCAGAGCTGGGACCGGTCGCCGATATCCAGGCGATGTACCAGGCGGTGGCCGCGATGCGTCCTGTCGTGGTCAACAAATCCATCCTGCTCAAGATCGCGTTGCCTACAGCCTTGCCCTTGTTGATTCTGATCGCCACCCAATGGCCGTTGAAAAGCACGCTGTCCAAACTTCTATTCACGCTTATCTAGGAGGAATCTAGCCGACGCGCGTACACGCAATGATCCGGCGGCTGCAGGGCATGTGGCTGGGTCAGATGAAATCACGGAGTCAGAAGCTCGGCGGGTTTCTCCGCAGCGTCTGGCATTTCCCGAACGGGGGGGGGTTATGAGACGGGTTTTAAGGCTATTTTTCATCGCAACAGCGCTGTGGATTGTCAGTTCAACCGCGCTCGCGCAGTCGTCGTTCAGCAAGCAGCAACTTGACCAGATGCTCGCGCCCGTGGCGCTGTATCCCGACGCGTTGTTGTCCCAGCTCTTAATGGCTTCAACATATCCCGATGATGTTGCGCAAGCCGCCACCTGGTCTGGCAAAAATACAGGCCTGAGTGGAGATGCTGCAGTCAAGGCGGTGCAGGATCAGCCGTGGGACCCAAGTGTGATGTCCCTCGCGGCCTTTCCATCGGTGCTCGACATGATGGGCCGGCAGCCAGACTGGGTGCGATCCGTCGGCGACGCATTCCTGGACCAGCCTGAAGACGTGATGTCTTCTGTGCAGCGACTGCGGGCCCAGGCGCAAGCGGCCGGGACGCTGGCGAGCAATGAACAGCAAACTGTATCGACGCAAACCGAGAACAACTCGACGGTGGTGACGATCGAGCCGGCATCACCCAGCGTCGTATACGTGCCATCCTACAATCCCGCCAGCGCCTACGGCGCCTGGGCCTATCCCTCGTACCCGCCCGCGTACTATCCGCCGCCGCCAGGATCCGTCTTCGCATCTGCCATCGTCAGCGGACTGGCGTTCGGTACCGGCATCGCCATCGCAGACTCGCTCTGGGGTGGCTTCGATTGGGGCCACCACGACGTGGACATTGACGTCAACCGCTACAACAACATCAACATCAACCGGAAGCTGGACGCCAGCCGGAACAATGTCGCCTGGAACCACGACCCGGCGCGGCGGGGCAACACCCCTTATCGCAACTCGGCAACGCAGCAGCGGTTTGACCACCAGCGGCGTGTTGGTGCCACGCAAGGGCAGGGAGGCCGCAGGTCCGTAAATGACCAGCATTCCCGCCGCGATCATGCGCAGCAAGTCATGCGAGACCGGGAGCCGGCGAGCAGCAGGGCGGCGGCGACGGGACTGCGCCAAGGCAACGCAGGGCGCGCCGCCTCAGCGTCGCATCCTGGCCCCAATCGGCCAGCGCCACGCCACAGCGCGACGCCGCAACACAACGACGCGCGTGCAGCCGCCATTGAGCGATCTCGCAGCGCGAACCGAGACAATGCGCTGCGCGGTGTGAACAGTCCGAGCCCAGCTCGCCACGCATCGGGGAGAACTGCGGGCAGGCCTGCCGCACATACCGAAACACGCCGGCATTCGCCGGGTACCGGCGCGCGCTCGGGTGGGCGCGCTGGCGGTGGTCACATCGATAGGGGGCATGGAAGAAGATGAAATCGACGCAACACACATTTGCCAGCCTGACGTTGGGCACCGTCCTTGCCCTGGCGGCGACGTCTGGCCTGGCGGCGCAAACATCATTCAGCACACCCCAGGCGGCCGCCGACGCGCTCGTGCAGGCCGTGGCGACCGGCGACGACGATGGCCTGCGTCGGGTGTTGGGCAACGAGTTCCGCCACTTCGTCCCGCGCGACAGCATAGACCGCGACGATGTCTATGCCTTTCTTGCTGCCTGGTCCAAACAGCACAAGATCGTCGGTACCAGTCCAACTACTGCCGAATTCGTTGTCGGCGCGCACGATTGGTCATTTCCCGCGCCGTTGATCAAGGGCAACGGAGGCTGGCGCTTCGACCTGCGGGCCGGCGTGCAGGAAATGCAGCACCGGCGCATTGAACATAACGAGACTGCGGCAATAGCGGTCTTGCGGAAGCTGTGTGCCGCTCAAGACAGATACCGGCAAACAGCGGGCAACGGCCAGCCAGCGCGCAGGATCGTCAGCCGGGATGGGGCACATGATGGCTTGTACTGGACCTCCGCAACATCGCAGTCCGCTGCAAGCCCGCTTGATGATGATGCACTGGTGATGGGATCGGATGTCCCGGTGGATGCGGCGTTGTATGGCTATCGCTATGCGTACTTGCCGACGGGAGACGCATCGGGATGCTCGTTTGCCGCATGGCCAGCCGATCCAGGTCGGTCAGGCGAGCACAGCTTCTTTATTGGTCCCGATATAGTGGTTCGGGAGCGGAAGCTTAGACATTCCGTGACTGAGGGTCAGGTGAAACAAGCAGCGAAGAACGAAGCCGCGTGGACGAAGATTTCTCCCTGATCCTTTTCCTGCCATTTTTCTGTTAACCAATGCACGGAAGCGGGCCAACAATACTTATCGCTTCCGTGCCATTGCGGCAGGTTCATTCCGCACAGCCTGCACCACGGGACCTTTGCGCAAATCGGTGAATGCAGTGATGTACGGCGTCGTGCATTGGCTGTAATCGCTTCGAGCTTAGATGTCGCCGGCGCGGAGTACGCGATGGAACCTCCGCGACACTCAGGGCGACTCCGAAAGGCATCGTCACAACTCCAGCTCAACGCCATGGCGAGACAATTGAACGAGAGGCTACGCAAGACGCTTGGCTTCCAAACACCGGCTGAAATGTTCAGCGAATCCGTTGATTTGACCTGTTGAATCCGCCACCCAAAGCAGACATCCGATTCAACACTCTCGGATCCAGATTGCAGACACCTAATGGCCGGATGCATAGGGGCCGGCCGCTTCTTAACTCCGAAGGGGTTCCAGGGGACCGTAAAATATCCAGCGTACAGGCGTCGCCAGCAGTTTCTCCAATTCCGCAGGAGCCAATCGGGTGAGGGCATCGCGGACGCGCTCGCGGATGTCGGTATCGAGAGGCGTTGAAGCACATCCTTCGAAATGTTCGCCGAATGCTTTGGTGGCGACGTACGAGGTGGTCGCAACCCGATAGGCCTCGGCAGGGTTGATCCGGCGGGCTATTCCCTGCCGATCGACGATCTCGACCTCCGTGATTGTGGCGGCGGCGCGCACTCTCAGACCCGCGATCTGAACGAAGTTGCCGTCGCCTTCATTAGCATCGCGATTGCGCAATGCAAGGGCGTTATGCAATACGGCCAGCAAGGCTGCGCCGGAGATGGTGTAAGACCGAACCTCGTTGCTGTGATAGAAGATGTCGCACAAGGTTCGATCCGAGATAACCTCGCCCGTTTGCAGGTTGCGGTCGATCCTGAAGCTGCCGCTGTTGATGATCGCGACGTCGACAACCGCCGCAGATCCCACGTCCGTACGCGCACAACTTCTGTTCCCTTCAGATGAAGCGCGCATAATGTGTATTATGTAAAGTGAATGTTTGCCATCCAGCCAGGAGTACTTGCGCCCGTTCAAGCTTACGAAATCGTAATTTGATCTTCTCCGCACCGCTGGGATAGGATCAGCGCTCAGCGTCGGCGAACCAGGATTGCCGCTTTGCCGGACGTCGCGAACCACTCACCGGACGTATGACTGCCCCGCTCAAGCATGCCGTTTCATTGTTGTTATGCGCTGCGATGTTGGCGGGCTCGGCACTGCTCGGTTGGGGCACCGGCTGGGTCTTCCACAGCGAGAGTCATCGCGCGAGCGCGCAGGCTTTTGATGCAGAGCATCCCGCAAAAGATGACTTGGCTCACATTCAGTTGACGGATGCCCAACATCAATTGCTGCACGAAGTTTCCCATCACCCGGTTGCGTTAGTGCCCGCAACCCATCATTTTCTGGCTTCTTCCAGCCCGATAACGCATTTGCCGCTGGCCGATACGCAAGTGCCAAGCGTGGCTATCGCTCCCCCTCTGCGACCGCCGCGTCGCCTCCCTCCTCTCTGACACCGACGCCCTCAACCGGGCTCGCTCGTTCTATTTGCCGCGGCGCTAGATCGCCAGGCTGTCCTGCGCTCGTCCGTCGCATTCGAGATTGCCACGACATCGGTCGCGACAAAGGTTGCCGCCGTTTGCCTCGCGCCTTCAGTCCGCCCGGCTCTTGCGCCCGCACTGCCTCCAAAAGAAAGCATGATCAAGATTCTCTATACCAACTTTCATGTGAGTCCCAATATCGGGGGACACACGATCTACATTTCGCGACTCGCGCAGCGTCTTTCCGACCGTTGTTCGATCAGCGTGGCGGCGCCCGCGAATTGCGCGCTTTTGCGCGTGGCGGGCGCCATACCGGGCGTCAAGACCTATCCCGTTGGCTTCACTTCGCGGATGAGTCGAATGCCTGCACCCATCAGACAGTTGCGACAGCTGCTGCGCAGCGAGAATTTCGACGTGGTGCATGTCAACGGCTCGGCTGACCACAAGATGGTCATTCTTGCCTCGCTCTTCCTGAATCGTAAACCCAAGATTGTTTTCACCAAGCACAACGACCAGCCGGTTTCGATGGTCAGTGCGCATATCAAAACCTGGCTTGGAACCGACCACGTCATCGCGGTGTGCAACCACGTCCATAGAAAGCTAGCGCCGACGCCCTATGCCAATGCGGGGATCTCCACCGTCTTCAACGGCGTGGATACGGCCCGCCTGACGCCCTGCTCCGACGCGGAAAAGCAGCGCTTCAGGAAACAGTATTTTGGGGCGGACCTCGTTGACCGGATCGTCCTCGGCAGCAACGCTGGAACCGGCGATTACAAGAGCTGGATGGACATGGTTCGCGCTGTCGCTCGGTTACCGCCCGCCGCAAGGGAGCGATTCCACGTCGCCGTGGCAGGTGCCCCGCTTTCCCATGCGGATCTTGCAGAGATCCGCGGGCTCGGCATGGAGAGCAGCTTCAGCTACGTGGGGATGCTGGATGACGTGCGGCCGTTCATCTGCGCCATCGATGTCGGGTTCGTCTTGTCTTACCGTGTTGAAACCATTTCTTTTGCATGCCGGGAAATGATGGCTTGCGCAAAGCCGGTCGTCGTCAGTGACTATGCGGGCCTTCCCGAGAACATCACGGCGGGCGAGGACGGCTGGATTGTGCCCCGCCGGTCTCCCGACGTGTTGTCGAAACACTTGCTGAAGATGCTCGAACACGCTGCGCGGATCCCGGTAATGGGACGCAGCGCAAGGCGTAAGGCGGAGGCCGAATTTGACGAAGCCCGATTTGTGCAAGGCACGCTGCGGGTCTATTACGATCTGGTGTTTCCGGCGCCAGGTTGGCACGAACTGAACGGCGTCGATGGCTGACAGTCCAGGGTCGGCCCGGCGGGTTGCGGACCCAGCGGCTTGCAACGGCTGACTTTCATTCGGACAGCGCGCGCCCTGGGATCCACTCTGCCCCAGGTCCGCGCGCTGCGTTGGCTATCCGATTGAAAGTTGCGCTCATGCGCCGCCATCGATGAAATCGCGATGGTCTACGCCTTGGTTGCCGCCTCGAACTCCAGCTCTTCCCTGTCGCGCCGATGGACCAGCCGATACAGCGCCGGCAACACCAAGAGGGTCAGGATCGTCGACGAAATGATGCCGCCGATCACCACCGTTGCCAGCGGCCGCTGAACTTCGGCGCCCGTCCCGGTTGCGACCGCCATTGGCACGAAGCCCAGCGATGCGACCAGTGCGGTCATCAGCACAGGTCTTAGCCGGCTGATGGCACCCTCGCGCACGGCCAGCTCGACGGATTTTCCGCCCTCCCGCATGGCATTGATGAACGACAGGAGCACCAGGCCGTTCAGCACCGCAACGCCGCACAGCGCAATGAACCCCACGGCAGCGGTAATGGACAGGGGGATGCCCCGCAGCCAGAGCGCCATGACACCGCCCGTCAACGCAAACGGGATGCCCGTGAAGACAATGAGTCCGTCCCGGACATTGCCAAACATCGCGAAAAGCAGGCCGAAGACCAGTAGCAACGCCGCCGGCACCACGATCTGCAGCCGCTTGGCCGCGGACTGGAGCTGCTCGAATGTGCCGCCCCACGAGGTCCAGTAACCCGCCGGGACTTTCACCCGAGCCTCGATGTCTTTCGTCGCTTGGGCGACGAACGATCCCAGATCCCTGCCCCGCACGTTTGCGCTGACCACGATGCGGCGCTTGCCGTCCTCGCGGGAAATCTGATTTGGGCCAGGTGAAAGGTCAAAGCTCGCCACTTCGCTCAATGGGATGTAAGCCGTTTGCAGTTGGTCAGGTGTTGCCGGCAGCGCAACAGGAAGATTTCGCAATTCGGCTATGTTGGCGCGCACCGTTTCCGGCAGGCGCACGACGATGTCGAACCGCCGGTCTCCCTGGAAAAACGTTCCGGCCTCTCGGCCGCCGACGGCAATCGCCAGCGTATCCTGCACCGCCGCCATGCTCAGCCCATATCGCGCCGTCCGGTCTCGGTCGATGTTGACCGTCAGCATCGGCAGACCGGTCGTCTGCTCGACCTTGACCTCGGAGGCGCCCAACACCTGTTCCAATACTTCGGCGATCTCCGCGGCCGTGGCATTGAGCACCTCGTTGTCGTCGCCAAACACCTTCACAGCGACATCGCTACGCACTCCTGAGATCAGTTCGTTGAACCGTAGTTGAATCGGCTGCGAGAACTCGTAGTTGTTCCCCGGGATCTGGGCGGCTTCCTCCTGGATGGCAGCCAGCAGTTCGGCATGCGTTTTGCGCGGCGCTGGCCATTGATCCTCCGGTTTGAGCATCACATACCCGTCCGAGATATTGGGAGGCATCGCATCAGACGCAATCTCCGCGGTTCCCGTTCGTGCGAAGACCCGTTCGATTTCGGGGAATTTTTCCTTCAGGCGCGCCTCGATCTGTTTCTGCATGGCAACCGACTGGGTCAGGCTGGTTCCTGGAATTCTGAGGGCCTGGATCGCAATATCGCCTTCGTTCAGATTCGGGATGAACTCGCTGCCCAGGCGCGAGGCCAGTACACCGCAAAGCACGACCAGCACGGTCGCGACGGTCAGGACTAGCGGCGTGCGGCGCAGCGTGCCCTCCAGCATGGGCTGGTAGCGGCGCGTTGCCCATGTCATCAGGCGGCTCTCCTTCTCCGACACCTTGTTCCCCATGAACAGGGCGACGGCGGCCGGCACGAACGTGACCGACAGGATCATGGCACCCAATAGCGCCAGCACAACCGTCAACGCCATGGGATGGAACATTCTGCCTTCCACACCGCTAAGCGCGAAGATGGGCAGGTACACCACCATGATGATGAGCTGGCCGTAAAGCAGCGGCCGGCGCGCCTCGCGCGCGGCGGCGAACACCTCGTGGAAGCGTTCCGCGCGCGTCAGGGCACGTCCGTGATGGGCCTGAGCATGGCTCAGGCGCCGGGCGCAGTTCTCGACAATGACGACCGCGCCGTCCACGATGATGCCGAAGTCCAGCGCACCCAGGCTCATCAGGTTTGCGCTGACCCTGTAAGTGACCATCCCCGTGAATGTGAACAGCATCGACAGCGGAATGATCATCGCCGTGATCAGGGCGGCCCGTATGTTGCCCAGAAAGAGGAAGAGCACCACGACGACCAGCGCCGCCCCTTCCAGCAGGTTCTTCTTGACCGTCGCAATGGCCTTGTCGATCAGATTGGTGCGGTCATAAACGGGAACGGCCTTCACGCCTTCGGGCAGCGATTTGTTGATGACCGCGAGTTTTTCGGAGACGGCCAGGGAAATCGCGCGGCTGTTTTCGCCGATCAGCATGAAAACGGTCCCCAGGACCACCTCCTGGCCGTTGTCCGTGGCGGCTCCCGTCCGCAATTCACGTCCGATGCCGACATCCGCAACGTCCCGGATACGGATTGCCCGCCCTTGCACCGAGGTCAGCACAATATTGCCGATGTCCTCGATCGACCTGACCTGGCCGGGCGCACGAATCAGGTATTGCTCTCCCTTGCGCTCGATGTAGCCCGCGCCCACGTTGGCGTTATTGCTTTCCAGCGCGGCCATGACATCGGCAAGCGTCAGGCCATAGGAAGCCAGTCGTTCCGTGCTGGGCGCTACCTGGTATTCCTTGGCGAATCCGCCGATGGAATTCACTTCGGTGACGCCGGGTATATTGCGCAGTTGCGGCTTGATGACCCAATCCTGGATCTCGCGCAGATCCATCGGCGTATAGGGCGTCTTATCCGCCTTGCGTGCATCGGGCTCGGCCTCGACGGTCCACAGGTAGATCTCACCCAACCCCGACGAGATGGGCCCGAGCGTGGGTGTGATCCCTTCGGGCAGGCTCTCCTTCGCTTCCTGTAATCGCTGGTTGACCAACTGCCGCGCAAAGTAGATGTCGGTTCCGTCCTTGAAGATCACTGTCGTCTGCGACAGGCCGTAGCGCGACAGGGAGCGTGTCTGCTCAAGTCCCGGTAAGCCAGCCATGACCGTTTCGATCGGGTACGTGATGCGCTGTTCGGTTTCAAGGGGCGAATACCCGGGCGCACCCACGTTGATCTGCACCTGGACGTTAGTGATATCCGGGACGGCATCGATCGCCAGACGCGAGTAGTTGTACATGCCGACGGCGGCCATCCCCAAGGTCAAAAAGAGGACCAGCCAGCGTTGTTCGATGGAAAAGCGGATGAGGCGTTCAAACATGGTCTCTCCGCATCAATGCGCGTGATCGGCGCTGGCCTTGCCCAGCTCCGACTTCAGCACGAAGCCATTCTCGACGACGTACCGGGTGCCGGCGGCAAGCCCCTTTACGACCTCTGACGTGGCATTTGAACTTTTGCCCACCGTAATGGATTGCGCGATAAAGCCGCCCGGAACCTCCACGAAGACAATGCTCTGTCCATCCACCGTGTGAACGGCATCAGCGTCGATGCCAACTGCGACTTGCGAGTTGTCCGTCACCACTTGCACCGTGACGAAGAGACCGGGACGCCAGGATGCGTCGGGATTGTCCACCGTGACGCGCGCGGTTGCCGTACGCGTCTGTTGGCCGAGTAATGATCCGATGTAAGAGACCTTGCCGTGCGCCTTGGCATCGAACGCCGTGGACGACACGATCGCGTCCTCGCCGACGCGCACTGCCTGCAGATCCTTGGGCGCGATCAGGAACTCAGCCCAGACGGTGCGCAGGTCGGAAATGGTGAAAATGCTGGCGTCCGCCGCAATCGCTTCGCCCAGCGCAATGTGCTTTTCGACCACGACGCCGTCGAACGGCGCGCGGATCTCCAACAAGCCCAATTCGTTCGACTGCGGCTTGGCGCCCACGGCTCGCAGCTTTTGCGCGGCATTCTGCACCGCGATTTCCGCTTCTTGGAAAGCAGCGCGGGCAACCTGATAGTCCTGTTCGGCGGACACTTTCTCCCGCCACAAGCGCAGTTCGCGGCCATGCGTCTGGCCAGCCAGATCGCGCCGCTTGGTGGCGGCCAGCCATTCACTGCGCAACTCGGACAGCGACGCGCTGGAAATGGTGGCCAGCAGGTCGCCTTTTTTGACCTGTTGCCCCAAGTCTGCGGACACACTTTCCACCACGCCCTCCATCCGAGGGACCACATGCGCCGTCCGGTCTGCGTTGAACTTCACTTCGCCGGGAAATTGCGCGGTCGTCGCCATCGACTGAACCCCTGCTGTGGCAAGTTTTAGGCCTGCCGCTGCCACTTGCTGGGGCGACAACGTGATCTTCCCCTCGTCTTTCTCCAGCACCGCATGGATAGTCCGAGCGGGATCTCGCATCTGGACTTCAGCGTCAATCTCGAGGAAGTGGGGCTCGGGGATCGTCTGCACGCTGATCAGCGCGCCTGCCTCTTCACGGAACGTAAGCGTCTGGACTTCACCGTTCGGCCGCCTGACTTGGGCACTGACTTGCGCCGCGTCCACGGAAGTCGCCTTTCCCTCCCGCGAGCTCCAGATCTTCAGCCTTGGCTCGCCCCGCTCTTCGCTGAGCAGCAGCTCCACGGCGACACCGTCTTTCGACGTCAGGGCGCCGCCATTCGGCCCGGACTGCGCGGCAGGCTCGGCCTCGTGTCCATGATCGTCCGCGGCGGCGAGCGCGATGGCCGGACTTGCCATCAGCGTGGTCCAGCCAATCGCCAGCGCAAGCGCCGCGCGCCGGAATCGAAATTGATTTGCCTGTTTCAACATGTTTTTCTCTTAAAGACTCAGCGCCCAAGGAGCCGCTGGATATCGGAGTGCGCCTGATAGGCGGAGGCGACGACCTTGAGATAGGCAATGTTCCCCTCGGAGTAAGTTCTCTGAGCGTCAAGCACTTCCAGGAATCCGAACTTTCCTGCCTCGAAGCCCTTGCGAGCGGACTCATAGGCTTGATTCGCACCGGGGATCACGGACTCGCGGTAGTCGCGCGCGGCGGACACGGCAAGATCGAATTGGGTCACGGCCCGAAGCAAGTCCGCGGTCAGGCGCGCCTGCAGATCGCGATACGTGTCCTTGGCCTTATAGGCCTGCATGGACGCCGTATAGACGTTGCCCTGATTGCGATCGATAAGAGGCAATGGAATGGAAATGCCCAACTGGGTTTTGTTGCGGCCGGCCTCGTTGTCTCGAGCCACACCCGCGCTCAAGGTGATATCCGGGTAGCGCTTGCTTTTCTCGACCTCGAGCTGCGCTTGCCCCAGCTCGGCCGCGATCCGGCCCGATTCCATGAATGGGGAACCCGCCAGGTTGGCGCGCAGATCGTCCAGCGGCTCTCGCTCGGGCAACGCCTCGATGCTGGCCGTGACTGATCCGAAATCGGGATCGTTGTCGCCCCACAGGACCGCAAGGTTGCGCCGCGCTTCCATCAGTTCCGCCTGCGCGGCCCGCCCTTCGATCCTGGCGTTGGCCAGCGCGACCCCGGCCTTGCCGCTTTCCAGCGGCGGCGCCTTGCCCGCCGCCACGCGGCGCTCGGCCAAGCGCTGGGCGCTGGCGGCAATGTCGACATTGGCTTGCGTCACGCGAACGGCTTCTTGCGCGATCGCCACATTAAAAAAGGCGGCAACCACCGCGGCGCGCAACGTCGCTCGGGCGCCCTGCTCGTCTTGGCGCGCGGCATCGCGCGAAAGCCGCGCCGCAGCCACGCGGGCCGCGCGTTTTCCACCCAGTTCGACCGGTACGCTGAGCATCGTGGTCGTCGTGCGCGTCGCTTTTTGCGTATCGTCAACACTGACGTCGAGCGAAGGGTTCGGCAAAAGCCCCGCCTGGATGACCTGGCCATCGGCTGCCTTTGCTTCGTGCCGGGCCGCGGCCAGCGCCGGGTTGCTTTCCAGCGCGGCTTGCAGCGCCTGCTCCAGGGTCAGGCGGCGTCCATCCGCGGGGTTTGACGTGGTTGATGCCAACTCGGATTGAAGCGCGCCGTATGGCGCAGTGCCCTGGGCCCCGGCTGGTTCCACGAACAGCAATGCCGCGAGCGCCAAAGGCGGCAGGAATACACGCATGTTTTTTTTCAACCAATAGAGGTGCGGGCCGATGGACGGGGCCGGTGCGGGACTGCGCGATCCGGCCATCTTTCGCCAGCAGAATGAAAGGAAATGACCGCGCACTGTAGCTAACGCCGCTCGTCAAATTCCCGACAACAACATGACAAATCGGTAAGGTTCAGCCCATTACGAATTCGTAATCAGGGTGACTGCGAATTGACGAAGTGTGTTCCGTAGAGTGTCACCAACGCTTAACCAAAAGCGTGTAAGAGGCGCAACCCCGCGCCATCAGTGCAATCTGGAACTTGGAGATTCTTCATGCTGAACCGTCAAACCCGCGTCGCCCTCTTCCTTGGCGCAGCCCTCACGTTGCCCGCCTTTGCCCAGGCTTCCAACACCTGGCATCAAACCGGCACCGAAATTGGCTACGAGGTGGCGCTGTCGCACGCAAACGGCAGCAAAACGGCGGAACAGGTCCAACAGGAACTGGCGCAGGCAAAAGCCGACAAGAGCGCATGGAGATTGCGGTATCTGAATGCGGCAACGCCGGGCTGGGCCAAGCAAGGCACGTCACGCACGCGTGCAGAAGTGCAGGCGCAGGCCGAGTCGATCACTCCCGAAGAACGGGCGCGACTGAAAGAGATCTATACGCCCGGCTGAGCGATCTGCCCCGCCTTGCTCGCCGCCCGGGGCGGCAGCGCAGCGTGCGGGGGCAAGGCCTGCACTAGAATGAGCGCTGCCCGCCCCGGGCGCTTTTCCCACCCTTTTCCGCAGTCATGAAAGTTCTTGTAATCGAAGACGAGAAGAAGCTCGCCGAGTATCTGCGGCGCGCGCTGACCGAGCACAACTACATCGTCGATGTCGCGTCGGATGGCGTATCGGGCCTGCATCTCGCCCGGGAAAGCCAGTATGACCTCGTCTTGCTCGACATCATGCTGCCCGGAATGGATGGCTTGGACGTCCTGAAGGCGCTTCGAAAGACTGACCGCGTTCCGGTGTTGATGCTGACTGCCCGCGACAAGCTCGAGGACCGCGTCCGCGGCCTGCACGAAGGCGCGGACGATTATCTTTCCAAGCCGTTCGCCCTGTCCGAACTGTTGGCGCGCGTCCTGGCGCTGGGCCGCCGTAGCGGCTTGCAGGCGGCCCAATCCGAGAACTCGAATCACCTTCGTGTGGCTGACCTGGAAATCGACCTGCTGCGCAGGCGTGCGAAACGCAACGGACAGCGGCTGGATCTGACCGCGAAGGAGTTCACGCTGCTGGCCCTGCTGATGCGGCGCCAGGGACAGGTTCTGTCGCGGCTGGATCTGGCCGAGCAGGTATGGGATATGAACTTCAATAGCAACACCAATGTTGTTGAAGTGGCCGTTCGCCGGTTGCGGGGCAAGGTCGATGATCCGTTTGAGAACAAGCTGCTGCACACCGTAAGAGGCATGGGCTACGTCCTCGAGGACCGGGAAAGCTGATGCCAGCCAATCATGCGGGGTCGATGCGGCGGTGGTTGTCGCAGCGGCTGGCAATCCAGACTTTCGCGGCGCTGAGTCTGGTGTGCGTTGCGGTGTACTACGCGACCAATCTCAATCTGGCCCGGCGGCAGGAGGCATTGATTCATCAAAAGGTCGAAGTCGTACGTCATCTCGTCGAGGAAAATGGCGCGGATGGCGACTCGAAGAATCTGCGGCACAAGCTGCAAGACTTTTTCTTCGGACGGCCCGAGTTCACATTGGTGCTTGAAATCGACGGCGAGCGGGTTGTCTACGGCAATCCCATTGACGACGACCCCGAGCGCGAACGCAGGTTGCTGTTTACCTTGCCGCATCCGGGCACGCCAGGCGATTCGCTCAATGCAGAGTTGATCCTGGACATCACGGAAGACCTCCGGCTGCGCCGCGGGCTGGCCTGGACCTTGTTCGCTTGCGCCGTTTTGGGCGCGATCGTCGTGGCAGGGACAGGCACCATAACCATACGTAGAGGACTCTCCCCGCTGAATCTCTTGGCGCAGCAAGCCGCTCAGCTGTCACCTGACCGCATTGGCGAGCGGCTGGACGAGCGTGGCCAGGCCGAAGAGATCCGGCCGTTGATTCGCCAATTCAACGCCGTGTTGCAGCGGCTTGAACGTGCCTACGTGCAGATGGAGGGCTTCAATGCCGACGTAGCCCATGAAATGCGCACGCCGCTATCCAATCTGGTGGGAGAAACGGAGCTGGCGCTGCACACCCGTCCGGCCCGGGACGAGCTGCTGGACATCCTGGGGTCGAATCTCGAAGAACTTCAAAGGCTGTCCGGCATCGTCAAGGACATGCTATTTCTGTCGCAGGCCGACCGCGGCGCGCGGGTTAGAGGGGTCTGGGCGTCCAGCATCGCCGCGATCGTCCACGAAGTCAGCCAGTACCACGAAGCTGAAGCCCTTGACGCCAATGTCACCATTGCCATTGAAGGCGATGCGGCCGCGCAACTGGACAAGCCGCTTTTTCAGCGCGCCGTCTCCAACCTGCTTTCCAACGCAATCCGTTACGCCGATGCCAGCAGCGTCATCAGGGTCGCAATCACCCGCGCGGGCACGAACGAGCTGAAGGTTCTGGTAAGCAATGAAGGCGCCCCTATCTCCCCGGAGCATTTGCCGCGTCTGTTCTACCGCTTTTACCGAACGGATAGCTCCCGGGAGTTCGAAGCAAACCATCATGGACTGGGACTGGCAATCGTCGCCGCCATTGCCAGGATGCACGGCGGCAGCACGGTTGCAAGCTCGTCAGGCAGGAACACAACGATCGGCTTCTCAATGCAGGCGGTTCCATCACAATCGTCGGATGTGACCAGGCTTTGATCGCTTCGGGGCATCGTGAGGCGCGACCTGGCCTAGGGGCGAGGGATAAAATCTCTTCCATCCCGAAGACGTCTAACTGCAGCGTTGGCCAGGTTCATTCAGGCAAGCTCATATGTCGATCCGCACCGCATCCCCTGCCCTGGCTGCCGCGCTCCTCTTCGGCGCCAGCACGCCGCTTGCAAAAGCGTTGGTCGAAGGCGTCCCGCCGCTGCTGCTGGCAGGACTGCTCTACCTCGGCAGCGGCCTGGGTCTCGGCATACTGTTGGCGCTGCGCCACGTCTTGCATGCCCGGACATCGACCGTTCCTTCCCCCTGGCGGATTCCTCGGGCTGATCTGCCGTGGTTGGCGGGTGCAATTGTCGCGGGCGGCGTTCTTGGCCCTGTCCTGCTGATGCTGGGGTTGACCCAGACCAGCGGCGCGTCGGCCTCCCTGTTGCTCAATGTCGAAGGCGTGCTTACCGCGGTCATCGCCTGGTGCTTCTTCAAGGAAAATGCCGACCGCCAGATCGTGATGGGCATGATTGCCATCGTTCTGGGCGGCGTCTTGCTGTCCTGGGAGCCCGGCGGCGCAACGCTGTCGACCGGCGCGCTGCTGATCGTGGGCGCCTGTCTGTGCTGGGCGGTGGACAACAACCTGACCCGGCGAGTCGCCTGCAATGACGCCATGCTGATTGCGGGCATCAAAGGCCTGGCAGCGGGCGCCGTCAGCACCACCCTGGCATTGCTCGGCGGCGCCGGGTTCCCGTCCGGCGCGATGGCGGGCGCCAGTCTTGCCGTGGGATTTTTCGGTTATGGATTGAGCCTCACGTTGTTCGTGGTGGCGCTCCGGACGCTGGGAACCGCCAGGACCGGCGCGTACTTCTCCGTGGCGCCGCTTTTTGGGGTAGCGATTTCTTTTGTTCTGTGGCCAGAAAGCCCCGGTCTGCTCTTTTGGCCGGCCGCCGCCTTGATGGCGCTTGGCGTTTGGCTGCACGTGCGCGAACGGCATGCGCACGAGCACACCCACGAACCGCTTGAGCACAGCCACCGGCATGTGCACGACGATCACCACCAGCACACGCACCCATTCGCCTGGGACGGCGTGGAACCTCACACCCATCCTCATCGTCACGAACCGTTGACGCACACCCATCCGCACTACCCGGATATTCATCACAGACATCCTCACGGTCGCGCAAGCAAGAAAGGAAGTTCTCAGGACTCTCGCTAATAGTTCAATAATCGTTGTATGATCGAACAATGAACGAAGAGCAAGCCATCTCCGCGCTAGGCGCCCTCGCCCATCCTCAACGGCTGCGGACCTTCCGCGCACTGGTCGTGGCGGGGCCGCCAGGACTGATGCCCAGTGTCCTCGCAGACCAACTAGGCGTTGCGCGCAATACCCTGTCCTTTCACCTGAAAGAACTGTCCACGTCGGGCCTGGTCACCGTCGAGCAACAGGGGCGCAACCTGATCTACCGAGCCGACTTCTCGAAGATGAGCGGATTGCTCGGTTATCTGACTGAGCACTGCTGCGCAGGCACGGCCTGCGAACCTTCCCTGCGTGCGGCTTGCACGACCTGCTGATCAAACCCGGAGTAAACCCGATGTCGTCCACCACACAGGCCGCGCCCGTTCAGCGCCCGCGGCCCGGGATGAATGTTTTCGAGCGCTATCTCACCCTATGGGTGTTCCTCTGCATCGTGCTCGGCGTGACGCTTGGCCAACTGATGCCCGCGTTGTTCCAGACGATTGGCCGACTTGAAGTCGCTCAGGTCAACTTGCCGGTCGGGATTCTGATCTGGGTAATGATCATTCCCATGCTGCTCAAGGTGGACTTCGGTGCGCTCGGTCAGGTCAAGCAGCACTGGCGCGGCATTGGCGTGACGCTGTTCATCAACTGGGCCGTCAAGCCGTTTTCGATGGCCTTTCTGGGCTGGCTGTTCATCCGCCAGATTTTTTCGGCCTGGTTACCCGCCGACCAGCTGGATAGCTACATTGCCGGCTTGATCCTGCTGGCGGCGGCGCCATGCACTGCCATGGTGTTCGTCTGGAGCCGCCTGACCGGAGGCGATCCGGTGTTCACGTTGTCCCAGGTCGCATTGAACGACACCATCATGGTGTTTGCCTTCGCGCCCATGGTGGGCTTGCTGCTCGGGCTGTCGGCCATCACCGTGCCGTGGGACACGCTGCTGGTGTCCGTCGGGCTGTACATCGTGATTCCGGTGGTGCTTGCCCAGCTCTGGCGCCGCGCCCTGCTTCGCCGCGGTCAGGCGGTGTTCGATACCGCGCTGGCGCGCATCGGGCCGTTTTCGATGGCCGCGCTGCTGCTGACGCTGGTCCTGCTTTTCGCCTTTCAGGGCGAGGCCATCATTCGCCAACCCTTGGTCATTGCGATGCTGGCCGTGCCGATTCTCATCCAGGTGTTCTTCAATGCGGGCTTGGCGTACTGGCTAAACCGCCGCGCGGGAGAAAAGCACAGCATTGCCTGCCCTTCCGCACTGATCGGCGCATCCAACTTCTTCGAACTCGCGGTGGCCGCCGCGATCAGCCTGTTCGGGTTTCACTCTGGCGCGGCATTGGCGACGGTGGTCGGCGTACTTATTGAAGTGCCCGTGATGTTGCTTGTCGTGCGGATCGTCAATCAGAGCAAGGCCTGGTACGACGCCGGCGCCATCCGAAGCTAAGTGGGGACCGGGCGGACCGCCCGGCATTCCTTTTGATAGAGGCTTTCATGAGTTCCATCACGATTTATCACAACCCGGCCTGCGCCACGTCTCGCAATGTCCTGGGGTTGATTCGAAATAGCGGCGAAACGCCCACGATCATTGAATACCTGAAGACCCCGCCGGACGCCGGCGCGCTGCGGTCATTGATTTCCGATATGGGCATCCCGGCACGCGAACTGCTGCGCCAGAAAGGCACGCCCTACGATGAATTGGGGCTGTCGGATCCGAAGTGGACAGACGACCAACTGATCGGCTTCATGCTTGAGCACCCCATCTTGATCAACCGTCAAATTGTGGTGACCCCGCTGGGCACGCGGCTGTGCCGGCCATCGGAGGCCGTGTTGGACATCCTGCCGCAAGCTCAACGCGGCGCCTTCAACAAAGAGGATGGAGAGCCAGTGATCGATGCGCAGGGGAACCGTGTCTGACCCCTACCTGGTGGATCGCTACAGCGAACGCAAGGAAGCCGGCTTGATGAGCCGGCTCCCCTCCGAGGCTTAGACACACTTTTTAAGCGTCAGCCCTTCTTCGACGCGGCGTACTTCGCCTTGTTGGCTTCGTTCGGGGGATACAGGCCCGGCAGCACGGCGCCGTTGTTGACCTCGTCCATGATCCAGCCTTCAAAGCGTTCCTGCTCAACCGCTGCATCGACCACGTCGGCCAGCAGCGCGGCCGGAATGACGACGGCGCCATCCTGGTCTGCAACGATCACGTCATCGGGGAAGACGGCCACGCCGCCGCAGGCGACGGGTTGCTGCCAGTCCACGAAGGTCAGGCCGGCCACCGAAGGCGGCGCCGCCGCCCCGCTCGCCCAGACGGGCAGCTTGGTTCCCAGTACGCCAGCCAGGTCGCGCACGACCCCGTCGGTCACCAGGCCTGCAACGCCGCGCTTTGCCATGCGGGCGCACAGGATGTCGCCCCAGATGCCGGCATCTTTCACGCCCATGGCGTCGACGACCGCGATGCAGCCCGAGGGCATCTGCTCGATGGCGCCGCGGCTGGACTTGGGCGAGGACCAGGACTCCGGCGTGGCCAGGTCTTCGCGGGCAGGCACGAAGCGCACCGTGAACGCGCGGCCGACGATGCGCTCCAGGCCTTGGGCCAGCGGGAACGCGCCGCGAATCCAGACGTTGCGTAGCCCCTTCTTCAACAGGATCGTAGTCAGCGTGGCCGTCGTGACGCCGGAAAGCGCCTTGAAATAAACCTCATCGGAAACCGTCATGTGTCTCTCCAGGTGAAATCGAAACTGGCGCTCAAAGCGCCGGGATCAGGCCGCCGTCCACGCGGAGCGTCGTACCCGTAATGTAGGCTGCACGCTCGCTGGCCAGAAAGGCGACGGCGTCGGCGTATTCCTCTGGCCGTCCATAGCGGCCTAGCGGGATGCTGGCGGCGCTTTCGGCTTCGACGGACGCTGCCTCGCGCCCCTCCCGCTTGGCCTTGGCGGCATCCAGAAACGCCGTGCGTGCGGTGGCGATGCGGCCCGGCACCACCACATTTGCGGTCACGCCATCGGCTGCCACGTCGCGGGCCAAGCTCTTGGACCAGCCCACCAGCGCCACGCGCAAGGCGTTGGACAGGGCTAGGTTAGGAATCGGGGCGATGACCCCAGACGAGGTGCTGGTGACGATGCGGCCCCAGCCGCGCTCGCGCATGCCCGGCAGCAGGATGTCCGTAATGCCGACGACGGCCAGGACCATTGCGTTGAAGCCGTCCTGCCACGTCTTGGTGGGATGGCCGAAGGCCGGACCGGATTGCGGGCCGCCGGTGTTGTTGATCAGGATGTCGATGCCGCCTGTCTTTTCCAGCACCGCGTTGGCCCCGGCCGTCCACGCTTCCTGCGAGCCAAGATCCCACACGAAGCTTTGTGAAGGCGCGCCTATCGCCGCAATCCTGTCGGCGGTCGCTTTCAACGCGGACGCGTCGCGGTCGGCGATGCAGAGTTCAGCGCCTTCCCTGGCCAACGCCACCGCAATGGCGCTTCCCAAGCCGCCACCGGCGCTCAGCACGAGTGCGCGCTTTCCCTTGATGCCCAAATCCATTGTTCCTGCCTCCTTAGTTAAGGGTGTCGCAAGCGTCGCGCAGACGTTTGCACGCCTGCGCCAGCCGCTCATCGGACGTCGCAAATGAAATACGGAAGTAGCCTTCAGCGCCAAATGCGCTGCCTGGCACGACGGCGACATGCGCGTCTTCCAGGAAGAACTGGCTGACATCCACGTCGCTTTTGAGCTCCCTGCCCTGCGGCGTCGTACGGCCGATCAGCCCTTCGCACGACGGAAACAGATAAAACGCGCCTTCGGGCGTGCGGCAGTGAATGCCCTCGATCGCATTGAGCGCATCCAGGCAGTCGTCGCGCCGGCGCTTGAACGCCTGATTGCGCGGTATCAGGAATTCCATCGGGCCATCCAGCGCCGCGGTCGCAGCCGCTTGAGCGACCGAGCATGGGTTGCTTGTGCTTTGCGATTGAATCGTGGCCATGGCCTGGATGAGTGGCTTCGGTCCCGCGGCATAACCGATGCGCCAGCCCGTCATCGCATAGGCCTTGGAGACCCCATTGACGGTTAGCGTACGGGCGTGGAGTTCGGGGTCGACGGACGCAATGGTCGAGAACTGCCAGCCGTCATAGCGGATGTGCTCGTACATGTCATCAGTCATGATCCACACATGCGGATGACGCGCCAGTTCAATGGCAAGCGCCGCGAGATCGGCGCGCGAGTAGCCGGCGCCCGTGGGATTGCTGGGCGAATTGAGAATGATCCATTTGGTCTTGGCGGTGATCGCGTGGCGCAGCTGTTCCGGCTTGATCTTGAAGTCCTGCGAGGCCGGGCAAGCGACCTCGACGGGCACGCCGCCCGCAAGCCGCACCATGTCCGGGTAGGACACCCAATAGGGAGCCGGGATGATGACCTCGTCTCCCGGATTGATGGTGGCCAGGAGCGCATTGAAGATGACCTGCTTTCCGCCCGTGCCTACGCTGATTTCCGCGGGATCGTAGGAAATGCTGTTGTCGCGCCAGAACTTGCGCGCGATCGCATCCTTGATCTCGCGCGTTCCATCGACGTCCGTGTAGCGCGTAGCGCCGGCGTCGATGGCCTCTTTCGCGGCGACGCAGATGTGCTCGGGCGTCGGGAAATCAGGTTCGCCTTGCGAGAGGCCGATGACGTCGATGTCGCGCCGCCGCATGTCCCCCGCTATCTTGGTGATGACCAGTGTGGGGGAAGGCTTTACTGCGCCAAGGAGGTTGGAAAGCATCGTCGTCTCGCGGGTTTGGATCGATCAATGCAGGTAGTCTAGGGCTGCGGTTAGTCCATGAAAAGCGATATATTTCACAGCTGAGCATCAATTATTTCGATCAATTCCGCGCGCTTACCCGCGATCCGCGCCCTCCCAGGCTTTCATGCGAAGCCGGCAATGCCGCAGCGCGCGCACGAGATGCTTGGCGACCATATCGCGCGAGATTCCCAGGCGCGCCGCGATTTCATCGTGCGTCAGCCCTTCCACCTGCCGCATGACGAACGCCTTGCGGCAATTCTCGGGCAGCTCGTTCAAGGCCCGGTCGATGCGGGACAGTTGCTGCTTCCGGTAGGTGCGGTCTTCCTGCCCCGCGGCGGGGCATGGTTGGGATTCGGCCTGCGCGTCCAGGGGCAGGGTCGCCTGAGCGCGTTGCTGCCGGTGCAAGTCCAGCGACAGATTGATGGCGGCGCGGAAGAGGAACGCGCGCGGCTGTTCGATGACGGCGCCGCCGCTGCGGTCCAGGATGCGGGCATAGGTTTCCTGCGCCACATCGGCGGCATCGTGCGAATTGCCCAACCGGCGTGCCAGAAAGCGCAGCAATTCCTTGTAGTACTGCTCCATCGACCTTTTCCCCCTCGCGCCGCCATGCCGTGATGCCATGCCGTGGAATCTTGCATAATGCGGCCATGCCGCCAGGTATGGTTCTGGCGATCCCCACGTCGCCAGTGTAACAAAACTCATTCTCTTTAACTGCAATGCCGGCCAGCCCCTCCTCTAACACGTCCGAACAAGACGAAATCCTGACCGAACAGGCGGCGGACTGGTGCGTGCGCGTCAACGACGACGCTTGCAGCGACGAGGACCGGGCTGCGTTTCGGCGTTGGCTGGACGCTGATCCGCGCCATGCCCGCGAGTACGCCGCGGTGCAAGAACTCTGGCGCATGTCGCACGCGCTGCCCGCTGCGGCCGGCGCGACCGCGGCGGCGAGCCAGCCGTTCAAGACCCGCCCTGCCCGTCGCATGTGGCGTCTGGCCGGCGCCGCCTGTGCCACGGCTGCCGCGGTCTGGGCGGCTGGCTGGTCGTTCTCGCTATTGCCCAGCGCTTATCAGCGCGTGAACAGCGCGCAGGCCGCGCAAACCGTGGCACTCAGCGACGGTTCGCACGTCGATCTGAACGTGAATACGTCCTTGGTGTTCGGCAATTATCGCGACGCGCGGCGCGTGCGTCTGGACGACGGCGAAGCATTCTTCAGGGTGGCGCATGACGCCACGCACCCGTTCATCGTCGAAGCGGGACGCGGCACCATCACGGTCACCGGCACGGCATTCAATGTCTTCAAATCAGGGGAAACGGTCATCGTGACCTTGCTGGAAGGCAGCGTCGAAGTGCAGGCAGGCGGGGCCGCCGGCCCCGGCAAGATCGTGCGGCTGCAGCCCATGACCCAGGCCCGCTACGGAGAGCGGGGCGATCCTTGGCCGCGGCCGGTCCAGGAAAACGAGGTGGCTGCCTGGCGCCACGGCAAACTGGTGCTGAACGACACGACGCTGCGCGATGCGGTCATGCAGCTGAATCGCTATTTGCCGAGCGACGAGCAGTACACGTCTGTCGATCCTTCCATTGGCGGCCTGCGGATCGGGGGCACGTACGACACGCGCAATGCAGCGGACCTTGCGCGCGCCCTGCCCGGCATCCTGCCCGTCAAAACGCAACGCGGCCGCGACGGCGCGCTGATGCTCGTGCCGGCTGCACGGACCCCCTGATTTACATAGCGTTACCTTTTTCCTTTCCTAATCGGGTGCGCCACGTCGTCTTAGGTATTGGTATTCATTCGCAGTTTCATTTAATCCAATACTTGGTGCCCACATGTATGTCCGCATTCTTGCTGCACGCCTTCGCGCCGCCTCAGCCCCGTTTCCCCGACATCCATTCATAGCGGCAGCGTTGTTTGCGGCTGCCGGCGCGGCTGCCCAGGCGGCTCCGTTGGAATTCAACATTCCCGCGCAACCGCTCGCTCAAGCCCTCCAGGCGCTCGGCCAGCAGGCCAATCTGCAGGTCTTGTACAGCCAGGACCTGGTGCAAGGCCAACGCAGCGCCCCAGTGTCGGGTCGCATGGAGGCCTCGGAAGCATTGCAGGTGATGCTGCGCGGCCAGAACATCCGCTATGCGATCAGCAACAACACGATCACGTTGACGCGTGGAGACTCGGCCTCGACGCTTGCGCCCATCACCGTGTTGGCGCAACGGCCGGACTCCGAGACGATTGTGGCCACCTACAGTTCGGCGGGCACCAAGACGGATACGCCGCTGATTGAAGTGCCGCAGTCGATTTCGGTGGTGACCGCGGCGCAGATCCGCGAACAAAACCCCCAGACGCTTGGCGACGCGGTGCGCTACACGCCCGGCATCGTGGTGCAGGAAGGGTTCAACCGGACAGACGATCCCTTCATCATTCGCGGTTTCGACGTACGCACCAATCCGGGCGTGATGTTTCGCGATGGGCTGAAGCTTCCCCTGCCCCACTACAGCGTTGCGGCCGAGCCCTTTGGCCTGGAGCGGATCGAAATCGTCAAGGGGCCCGCCTCGGTCTTGTATGGGCAGGCCGCGCCGGGCGGCATCGTCAATCTCGTATCCAAGCGGCCGACCGACACGCCCCTGCGCGAGATCCAGGTCAGCGGCGGCTCGTACAACAATGCGCAGCTGGCGGGCGACTTCGGCGGTCCGATTGACGAGGACGGGCGGCTGACGTATCGCCTGACCGGCCTGGTGCGCAACAGCGACACCATGATCGACCACATTCCGGACGATCGTTATTTCTTTGCGCCCGCGCTGACGTGGCGGATCAAGCCGGACACCACGCTGACCGTACTGGCCAGCTACATGAAGAACAAGACGATCAACAACGCGGGCTATCCGCTGGAGGGCACGGTCAGGTACAACCCCAATGGCCGCATTCCAACGGACCGTTTTACCGGGGAGCCCGACTGGAGCAAGTGGGATCAGGAGGTCGAAACGCTGGGGTACCAGTTCGCGCACCGCTTCAACGAGACGTGGCAGTTCCGGCAGAACCTCACGTACGCGCAATCGACCAATCGCGTCAACCACGCCTATTGGTGGTCGTGGGTGCCGGGTAGCAATTTCAGCACCGCCGAGCGCGGCGCCTACCGGCGCGACGACGACGCGCACGGCACCAGCGTGGACAACCAGTTCAATGCCACCTGGACATCCGGCCGTTTCAAGCACGCTGTGCTGTTCGGCCTGGACTACACCAGCGCATCGCTGACCCGCGAACAGTACGCGGGCTACAACAACCTGGCGCCCATCAATTTCTTCAACCCGCGCTACGGGTCGTCCGTCGCGATTCCCGCCGACCCGAACACCTACACCGTCGAAACGCGTGAGCAAACGGGGCTTTACCTTCAGGACCAGATCAAGTTCGACGAGAAGTTCGTCATGGTGCTCAGCGGGCGATACGACGACGCCACCGGCAAAACGCGCAACAAGCTGACC
>JAEYVD010000634.1 GCA_023432075.1 Pseudomonadota bacterium
ACGCGGCCAGGCGTTGCGGCGCCATCACCGCCAGCGGCTTGAGCGCGCCGTTGGCCACGTGCGGCAGCACCACGTCGCTGTTGACCACCAGCAGTTCCACCACGCCGCCCAGGCCGTCGGTCAGCGCCTGGCTGTTGCCGCGGTAGGGCACGTGCAGCATTTTCGTCCCCGTCTGCGCGGTAACCGCCGCCATGCCGATGTGCGCAACGGTGCCCTGGCCCGGCGTGCCGTAGCGCACGCCTTCCGGATGCGACTTGGCATATTCCACCAATCCCGCGAAATCCTTCACGGGCAGCGCCTTGGTCGCCACGATGGCCACCGGCGCGACGGCCACGCTGGCCACCGGCGTCAGATCCTTCATCGGGTCATAGTTGGTCTTGGCCAGATGCGGAAAGATGGTCAACGGACTGGTCGACGCCAGCAGCAGCGTGGTGCCGTCCGGCTGCGCGCGCGCCACGAAGTCCGTGCCCACGGACGCGCCCGCGCCCGGCTTGTTCTCAACGATGACTGTGATGTTCGCTTCCTTGCGCAGCGCGTCGCCCAGACGCCGCGCGATCGCATCGGCGCTGCCGCCGGCCGTATAGGGCACGACCACGGTGACCGGCTTGGCCGGCCAGGTCTGCGCCATCGCGCCGCTTGCCATGATTGCCAAGGCCGCCCCCGCGGCCTTGATGAACAACGTCTTCTTTTTCATATCGTCCTGGTGATGTTGCGTAGCACTGCGTGGGTGAAACGGATTGCGGTAAAGCCCATCAGGCAAGGTAGCGTTGCGCCAGGCGAACCCAGTACGACGCCCCCGCCGGAATCAAGGAATCATTGAAGTCATAGCTGGCGTTGTGCAGCATGCACGGGCCCAGGCCGTGGCCCGCCATGCGGTGTTCGCCGTCGCCGTTGCCCAGGAACACATAGCAGCCCGGCTTTTCCTGCAGCAGGAAGGCAAAGTCTTCCGACGCCATCGCCGGTTCGATGGTCAGCGCGCGGTCCTCACCCACGACCTCGCGCATCACGCCCATGCAGAATTCCGTCTCGGCCACGGTGTTGACCAGCGCCGGGTAGCGGCGCTCGAAGTACACCTCGGCCTCGCAGCCATGCGCCGCGGCGATGCTGGGCGCGATTGCCTGCATGCGCCGCTCGATCAGATCCACCACGTCGGTGCTGTAGGCGCGCACCGAGCCACCGAGCCACGCGGTATTGGGAATCACGTTGATGACGCTGCCGCCCGCCTGCACCTGCGTGATCGACAGCACCGCGGCATCCAGCGGACGCTTGCTGCGCGTCAGGATCGTCTGGAGCGACTGGCCGATGGCAAAGAGCGCCGGCACCGGATCATTGCAGTCCTGCGGCGCGGCGGCGTGGCCGCCCTTGCCCTTGACCGTGATCTTGAAGCCGTTCGCTGCCGCCATCATGTGACCTGCACAGACGCCGAACGCGCCAGCCGGCAGGCCTGGCCAGTTGTGCATGCCGAACACGGCCTCGCACGGAAAGCGCGTGAACAGGCCATCCTGGATCATCGCGCGGCCGCCCGCGCCGCCTTCCTCGGCCGGCTGAAAGCACAGGTACACGGTGCCGTCGAAGCCGCCCGCTGTTTGCAAATGCTGCGCCGCAGCCAGCAGCATCGCGGTATGGCCGTCATGGCCGCAGCCGTGCATCTTGCCGTCGTGACGCGAGCGGTGCTCGAACTGGTTCTCTTCCTGCATGGGCAGCGCGTCCATGTCGGCGCGCAGCATGATGGCCCGGTCCGACGTGCCCCGCTTGATCACACCCACCACGCCCGTCTTGGCAATGCCCGTGTGTGTTTCGATGCCCCAACCGCGCAGCGTGTCGGCCACCACCTTGGCCGTGCGGTGCTCTTCGTAGCAAAGCTCCGGGTGCATGTGGATGTCACGGCGCAGCGCCACGATGTCGTCCAGGTTGGATAGTTCAAGCACAGCTGACTCCGTCGGATGTTTCAGGATTAAAGGGTCGCATCAAGTATTGCCCATCGTCCCTTCCGGCGCGTCCACAACACGCTAGGGATAACCCTCATCCAATTTACGTTTACGTAAACGTAATATTTGCACTGCATCATTGCGCGGCGCCGGACGAACGGCGCATCATGAATCACTCCCGCGACGGCGGCCGAGACACGCGCGCGCAGGTCCATGAATGTAAGCACCTACTATCACGGAGACACTGATGAATCTTCCCGGCCTGAACTTCGACCTGGGCGAAGACCTGGACATGCTGCGCGACGCCGTACGCAATTTCGCGCAGGCCGAGATTGCGCCGCGCGCCGCGGAGGTCGATCGCAGCGACCAGTTCCCCATGGACCTGTGGCGCAAATTCGGTGACCTTGGCGTGCTGGGCATGACCGCCGACGAGGAATACGGCGGCGCCAACATGGGTTACCTGGCCCACATGGTCGTGATGGAGGAAATCTCCCGCGCCAGCGCCTCGATCGGCCTGTCGTACGGCGCGCACTCCAACCTGTGCGTGAACCAGATCAACCGCAACGGCACCGCCGCCCAGAAGGCCAAGTACCTGCCCAAGCTCA
>JAEYVD010000843.1 GCA_023432075.1 Pseudomonadota bacterium
GCGCGATCCGACCGCGCCCGACGCGCCGGGGCGGTTCTCGACGATGAAGGTCTGCTTGAATTCCGTGCCCAGGCGTTCGGCGAGGATGCGGGCGAAGACGTCGCCCTGCCCGCCGGGGGCATAGGGCACGATGATCGTCACGGGCTTGGCGGGATAGGCATCCGCCGCCCGCGCCGCGCCGGCAAGGGTCAGCGCCACGCCGGCCGCCGCGCCTTGCAGCAAGCGGCGGCGCGCGGGGTTCAGGGGATGTTGGGGCTGCTGCATGGTGTCTCCTTGTTGTGCGTGCGGCGGGCCGGTCAATCCAGCGTCATGCCGGACTTCTTGACCACGCCTTGCCACATCTCCAGTTCGGCGGCCAGAGCCTTGCCGAAATCGTCGGGCGAGCCGCTGATGGCCTGGGCGCCTTCGTGCTTCAGGCGGTCGGCGACCAGCTTGTCGGCGGCCGCGTCGTTGATGGCCTGGTTCAGCTTGCCGACGACCTCGGGCGGCGTGCCGGCCGGCGCCAGCACGCCCCACCACGTCGTGATGTCGAAGTCGGCAACGCCCGCCTCGGCCACGGTGGGCGTGTCGGGGAACAGCGGCGAGCGGGTCTTGCCCGTGACGGCCAGCAGGTCCACGCGCTGGTCGCGCACCTGCGACAGGATGGTGGGCACGGTGGCAAAGAACACCTGGACGCGTCCGGCCAGCAGATCGACGGTGGCCGGGCCGCTGCCCTTGTAGGGCACATGCGTCATGGCGGCGTTGGTCTTCTGCTTGAACAGTTCGCCGGCCAGATGGTTGATGCTGCCGTTGCCCGCCGAGCAGAAGTTCAGGTCGGCGCCCGGCTTGGCCGCGAGCTGGCGCAGGTCGGCGATGGAGGTCAGTTTCAGATCCTTGGCCGTCACCACGAAGAGCGGGCCGCGGCCCAGCATCGCGATGGGCGCGAAGGACTTGCGCACGTCATAGGTGGTGCTGATGCCGGCGGCGGCGTTGGTCACGAAGGTGGACGTCGCAAAAAGCAGCGTGTAGCCGTCCGGCCGCGCATTGGCGACCAGCGCGGCGCCGATGGAGCCGCCACCGCCGCCGCGGTTTTCCACGACCACGGACTGGCCCAGCTTGTCGGCCAGCGTGCGCGCCATGTCGCGCGCAATGCTGTCGGTGCCGCCGCCCGCCGCAAACGGCACCACCAATGTGATGGGGCGGCTGGGGTAGGAATCGGCGGACGCTGCCACCGGCGCGCAAAGCGCTGGCAACAGAAGGGCCAGCCCCGCCAGCAGCCGCTGCGGGGATACGTTGAACTGCTTCATCGACTTGTCTCCGATCGATGGCCGCGCTTAGCCCTGGCGCAGCATCTTTAGGCGTTCCAGCAGGGCCTGGTGAATGTGGTGCTGCGCGGCGTCTTGCGCGCCTTGAACATCGCGGGCGTGGATGGCGTCGACGATGGCCTGGTGTTCCTGGTTGGAGCGGCCCGCCCGCTCGGGTGAGCTGAGCGTGCTGCGACCCAGCAGGTAGGTGGTCTCAGTCAGCGAATGCAGGGAGCGGATCAGGTAGCGGTTGTGCGCGGCGCTGTAGATGGCCTGGTGAAAGCGAAGGTTCTGGGCGACGGGGTCGCCGTCGTCGCCTTCGTCCAGGATGGCCTGCATGTTGGCGACTTCGGCGTCCGTGGCATGGCGCGCGGCGAAGGCGGCGGCAGCGCCCTCCAGCACTTCGCGCATGGAGTAGAGCTCGCCGACTTCCTGCTGGTCCATCGTGGTGACGACCAGTCCGCGGCCGGGCTCGTGCGTGATGAGGCCTTCGTCCTGGATGCGCTTGAGCGCTTCGCGCACGGGGGTGCGGCCCATTTCAAGTTGGTCGGCGACTTCCACTTCGCGCAGCCGGTGGCTGGGCGTGAACATGCCGGCCAGGATGCGGCGCTTGATTTCGTTGTAGGCCGCGAAGGCCTGCGAATTGCTCTTGGGGATGGGCAAGGCTGTCTCGATGCGTTTTTTTGTATATTTTTGCATACAAAAAATCGGCCGACAATCCGGCCCCTGAAAATAGAGGGTTGGCCGGATTATCTGCCGAGTGACGCGCGGGACACGTGACGCCGGAACAGGTCCGCCATGGTAGCCGCCGCCAGCGATAGCGGCGTGCCCTGCAGCGTCATGATGCCGATGCTGGCCACCGGCATGGGCACGTCGGCGCGGATGCGCCGGGCCTCGTCGCCGTAGGGCTTGATGTCCAGCATGCCGGACGGACAGAGGATGAGCGCGTCGCTGCGGGTCATCAGGTTCCACATGACGCCGAAGGTGTCGCACTCGATGACCCGCTCGGGGTCGGGCAGGCGGTGCGCGCGCAGCCCGCGCAGAAAGGCCTCGGTGTGGCTGCCGGCCGATACGTTGAGCAGCCATTCGCAGCCGCGGATGTCGTCCCAACGCCGTGCGCGCGCCAGCGGATGGCCCTTGCGGCACGCGATCATGAATTCCAGCGGCCGCAGTTCCTCGAAGTCGAATTCCTGGCCGCCGGCGCCGTCGTTCATGCGCGAGGCCAGCGCGAAATCCAGCGCACCGTTGCGCAGCGCGGGCAGCACCGCGGGGAGCAGTCCCTCGGAAACCTTGACCTTGGCGGCCGGCATGCTTGCGCGGAACTCGGCCAGCACGTCGGGCAGCACGCTCATCATCACCATGGGCGTGACGCCGACCGCCACGCGCGCCTGCGCGCCGCTGAGCAATTGGCGAATGTCCTGGCGCGCCAGCGCAAGCTGCGCCTGCGCCAGGCGGGCCCGAACCGTGAGGTGCTCGCCGCATTCCGTGACGGCGATGCCCTTGGGACTGCGCTTCAAGAGCGGCGCGTCCAGTTCGGATTCGAGCTCCTTGATGGCCTTGGTCACGGCGGCCTGGCTCAGATGCAGGCTGCGCGCGGCGGCGCGGATGCTGCGCAGTTCGGCCACTTTCAGCCAGGCGCGCAATTGATGGTCTTTCACGGCGATCTGCCCCTGACAACCTGGGGTAGTCACCTTACCAAAAATATAGCCTTACACGCAGCGCGGACCATCCCTAAGCTGATCGTCGATCAGGCCCGGAAAGACCGATGGCCTGGCCCGAAAAGCGCTTCAGGAGAATGCCATGCCGATCTTTGCCCGCCGTGCCGTTTCCTTGTTTCTGGTCCTCGTGGCCGCCACCGTCGCCAGCGCGGCCCGCGCCGACTGGCCGCAGCGGCCGATCAAGCTCATCGTTCCTTATGCCGCGGGGTCGGGCCCGGACGTGGTGCTGCGCCCGATCGCCGACGCGCTGGGCCGCGAGTTGGGGCAGCCGGTCATCGTGGAGAACCGGGGCGGCGCGGGCGGCATCGTCGGCACGCAGGCGCTGGCGTCGGCCGCGCCCGATGGCTACACCATCGGCTTCGGCAATATCGTCACGCTGGCGATCAACAAGAGCATGTACGCCAAGCTGCCCTACGACCCGCAACGCAGCCTGGCGCCCGTCAGCCTGGCCATCAGCAATGCGCTGGTGCTGATCGCGCGAAACGGCCTGCCCGCCAGCAACGTGCAGGAGCTGGCCGCGTACGCGAAACAGCATCCGGGCAAGGTCAGCGTGGGATCGCTGGGCGTCGGATCCAGCGCGCATCTGGCGGGAGAGATGCTCAAGAGCGAGACCGGCACCACCATGCTGCACGTGCCGTACAAGAGCGGCCAGCAGG
>JAEYVD010000852.1 GCA_023432075.1 Pseudomonadota bacterium
CGATGCACCACGGCTACGGCATCACCGAATATGCGGGTTCGATGTTCATCACCGACATCGACACGCCGCGCGACGACTGCTCGGCGGGCCATGCGGTGGAAGGCGTCGAGCTGCGCATCGGCAGCCCCGACGTCTGCCCCGCGCCCGGCACGCGCGGCGACCTGCTGATCCGCGGCCCTGGCGTGATGCTGGGCTATTACCGCAACCCGGAACAGACCGCGCAGGCGCTCCTGCCGGGCGGCTGGCTCAACACGGGCGACATCGGCTACCTGGACGCGAGCGGCGCGCTGTTCATCGCGGGCCGATCAAAGGACCTCATCATCCGCTCGGGGTTCAACGTCTACCCGATCGAGGTCGAGTCGGTGATCAACGCGTTTCCCGGCGTGCGCCTGTCCGCCGTGGTGGGCCGCGACACGGACGACCACAACGAAGAAGTCATCGCCTTCGTCGAGCCCCTGCCCGGCGCGACGATCGACACGAATCTGCTGATGCTGCACCTGCGCGCCCAGCTCGCGCCGTACAAGCGGCCGGCGCGGATCATTCCCATCGAGACGATTCCCACCACCGTCAGCGGCAAGATCCTGAAGCAGCCGCTGAAAGAAAGGCTGGCGTAGGCGCGGACTGACGTTCCGCTCCATGACCGGCCACCCATGCACAAGGAGACAAGAGCGTGAACATCAAGACCCTTATTGCCGCGGCCACGGCCGTGGCGGCGCTGACCGGCGCCCAGACCGCGACGGCGCAGACGTATCCCGACCGTCCCATCCGTCTGCTCGTGGGCTATGCGCCGGGCGGTCCGGTCGATACGACGGCCCGCGTCTTCGCCAAGTACCTGGGAGACAAGCTGGGCCAGGCGGTGGTGGTGGAGAACCGCGCGGGCGCGAGCGGCATGATCGCGTCCGACGCCACCGCCAAGGCGACGCCGGACGGCTACATGCTGGGCTTTGCCGCCAGCCCCACGCTGACGATGTCGCCGCTGGTCCAGCGCAGCACGCTGTTCGATCCGCGCAAGGATTTCTCGCTGATCGGCTTGGTGGTCGATTACGCCAACGTGCTGTTGATCGGCCCGCAGATTCCGGCCAAGAACGTGGGCGAACTCGTGACCTACGCGCGCGCGCATCCGGACGCGGTGTCGTTCGGGTCGGCGGGGATCGGGGCCTCGAATCACTTGTCGGCCGAGCTGCTCAAGAAACAGACGCAGGCGTCGATGCTGCACGTGCCGTATCGCGGCAATTCGCCGGCGATGATGGACGTGGTGAGCGGCAAGGTGACGTTCATGTTCGACATCACGAGCACGGCCATTCCGTTCGTCAAGAGCGGCAAGGCGCGGGCGCTGGCGGTGACGTCCAAGACGCGCAATCCCGAATTGCCCGACGTGCCGACGATGATGGAGGCGGGCATGAAGGACTACGAGGTGGTGGGCTGGTATGCGCTGGTTGGCCCCAAGAAGCTGCCCGATGCCGTCACCGCGCGTCTGACCCGCGCACTGGCCGAGGTGTCGAAGGACCCGGCCTTCCGCCAGGCCATGACCGAAGGCGGCTACACGATCAACACGGGCGATTCCCAAGCCCTGCAGGCGCGTATCGACCGCGAATACGCGTTGTGGTCGGACGTGATCCAGACCGCCAACATCCAGGCCAACTGACCAACCCCGGAGCAACACGATGAATCCCCCGCCCGCCCTGCGCGACCAGATCCGCCTGCCCGTGATCGGCGCCCCGATGTTCCTGGTGTCGGGGCCGCAACTGGTGGTCGCGCAGTGCGCGGCGGGAATCATCGGGACGTTCCCGTCGCTGAACGCACGTCCGCAAGAGCAATTGCATGCGTGGATTACGCAGATCGAGGACGGGCTGGCGGCGCGGCGGCTTGCTGCGCCGTCCGAGAAGGTGGCGCCGTATGGGGTGAATCTGATCGTGCACCCGAGCAATCCGCGCTGGCAGGGAGACCTTGCGATCTGCGCGGAACGCCGGGTGCCGCTGCTGATCACGTCGCTGCACGCGCCGGAGGCGGTGGTGAAAGTGGCGCATGCCTATGGCGGCCTGGTCTTTCACGACGTGACGAACGTGCGGCATGCGAAGCGGGCGCTGGATGCAGGGGCCGATGGGCTGATCCTGGTGGCGGCGGGCGCGGGCGGACACGCGGGGCAGATCAATCCGATCGCGCTGGTGAACGAGATCCGGGCGTTTTACGACGGGCCGTTGGCGCTGTCGGGGTGCATCAGCCACGGGAAGGATATTCTGGCTGCACAGGTGCTGGGGTGCGATTTTGCGTACATGGGGACGCGGTTCATTGCGACGCAGGAGTCGTTGGCGGGAGATGCGTACCGGGAAATGGTGATGGCGGCGCAGGCGGCTGATGTGACTTACACGCCGTACTTCTCGGGGGTGCCGGCTAATTACTTGTCTGAGAGCATTTTGGCGGCGGGGTTGGATCCTGTTGTGTTGGCCAGCAATGGCGTGGCCCCGCCGGCGAACATGGACAAGAGCTCGCGGCCGAAGGCTTGGAAGGATGTCTGGAGTGCTGGGCAGGGAGTGGGGGCTGTGCAGGAGGTGTTGGCTGTGGCGGAGCTGT
>JAEYVD010000643.1 GCA_023432075.1 Pseudomonadota bacterium
TCCGTCATCGTGCGCTTGCGCAGGGCCAGCAGGAACGGCACGTCTTCTTCGGTGGCGGGCTGGAGCGCCAGATCGGGAGGCAGGTTCATGGTGCGATGCTCAAGGACCGTGGAAACGCGCGCGCCGCCGAATGGCGGGGCGGGGTGTCTGAGGTTATAGATCGGAAGTGGGGGGGACGCTAGCCGTTGCGCAGCGGCGCGTCAGGCGCGGGGGTCATTGGGTCCTGGAATGTTCCGATGCGGTAGAAGCGGTGTGAAACGAGTAGTACGCTTCACAAAGGTGCCTGTTGGCGATAAATTGATACCTATACTTCACATTTCCGGTGATCTATGACTGCTGACATGAAGGACCCGCTGATTGGCGCGCTGGTGAAGGCCCGGCGTGACCGCAAGTACACCCAGGCGCATCTCGCGGAGCTTGCAGGGATCAGCCGACGGGCATTGGTGGCCATAGAAGGCGGTGGCGATTGCAATGTCTCCACGTTGCGCCGCCTTATGCGAGTCCTGGACCTGGAGTTGAAGGTCGTCCCGGCAGAATACGCGCCGCCCACGCTGGAAGACGTGTTCGCTGAAAATGAAATGGCGTATCGCCGCTCGCGCGATGTCGGTGTACGCGCCTCGCGATAACCACGGCGACGCCAACGACGGCATGGCGCTTACGCTGGGAGGAACGAAGCGATGGCCAACCGCCGACGCCTTGAAACGGTTAGGCTTGGTCTGCGACGTTTCGTCCGCAAGACAGAATCACTGGCGAAAGCACCTTGGCGCTGCGTTGCTTAAGACCGCTGATTGCGCGGAGGCATTCGTGTCCGTCAATCAAGATCAGGAGGCGGTGCGCAACATTGGCCGGATGCTCGAGCTCTGGTCGTATGGCATGAAGCCGGTGGACGAGGCGGTCGCGAAGAAGCTGATGCAATGCGCTTACTCTCTTGCTCCTAAGCTTCAGACTTGACTGGCGCAGAGGTCAACATCCCCAACGGCTCCGGCCCGAAGTGCCGCAGGTTCGGAAACACGGTGCGCAGATCGTCCCGGCTGGCGCCGAACCAGGCGCCCAAATCCGCGCCCAGCTGATCCACCGCTGTCGTGGGCAGCAGGCGGCCGTTGTCGACGAACCCTGGGCCGTTCAATGCGATCTCCGGGTGGGCGCCGTAGCAGCGCCCGCCGTTGACCGCGCCGCCCATCACGAACTGGTGCCCGCCCCAGCCGTGGTCCGAGCCGTTGCCGTTGGACCCCAGCGTGCGGCCGAATTCGGATGCCGTGAAGGTGGTGACCTGATCGGCCACCCCCATGTCCGACAGGGATTTCTGAAATGCCGCCAGCGCCTGGCCCAGTTCCTTCAGCAAGGCCGGGTGCGTGTCGGACAGGCCCGTGTGGTTGTCATAGCCGTTCTGCGAAACGAAGAACACCTGCCGCCGTGCGCCCAGCGTGTCGCGGGCCGCGATGATGCGCGCCACGATGCGCAGCTGCTGCGCGAGCGGCGACGAAAAGTCGCCGGGCACCGCCACGTCGGCCAAGGCGGCGCGCAGGCGCGTGTCGGCTGAGATGGACTGGGCGGCGATGCGCGACATCTCGCGCTCCATCAGGTGTTCGCGCGGCTCGGTGATCAGTTCACGCAGCAGGGCGGTGCAGGCGCTGGAGCCATACATATCGCGGTGCAGCAGGTCGATCTGCGTCGAACCGTTGATGCCTACGCGATAGCCCGCCACCTTGCGGCCGGCCAGCAGCACCGTGCTGCCGCCCGCCGTGATGCCGGTGAAGGTGCGGTGCGCGTTCGCGCCCGCGAAGAGATCGGTCAGCCGGCCCGCCCAGCCCGAGGACGCGCCCTCGGGCGCCAGCGCCTGCCAGACCGACTGCTGGTCGTTGTGTGAGAACAGCTTGGGCGGCAGCGGCACGCGCGCGCCGATGTATTCGGCCTTGGTGGTGGGCACGATCAGCGGGCCGACGTTCAACAGGGCGGCCAGCTCGCCGCGTTCGTACAGCGGAGCCAGCGGCGCCAGCGCGGGGGCCAGGGCGAACTGCATGCCGCCCTGCGTGTCCGCCTTGCCGCGCAGCACGGTGGCGCGCAGCGCGTCGCGGGGCAGCGCGATGTCGCCGCGTGCGGCGGCGTAGGCGCGATATGAGGACGGATCGCAGGGGACCAGCGTGTTGTACGGATCGTTGCCGCCGTACAGGAAGACGCAGACCAGCGCCTTGTACGCGGGCGGGGCGGATTGCGCCGCGGCGGCGCCGATCGCGGCCAGGTTCAGCGCCAGCGGAGCGGCGCCGCGGGTTGCGCCCAGCGCCAGGGCGCGCAGGAGAAAGTTGCGGCGGTCGAGGCCTTGGCGGTCTGTCATTTTTGCACCAGGTATTCCGGGGTGGCCGCCACCAGCATGATGGCGGCGCGGACCCGGTCGCGCGGGCGGTCCGGCGGCAGCGTCGCCACGGCGTTGGCAATGGTGGCCGCCGTGCGCGCGCTGAAGGCGTCGCCCGCCAGCAGCAGCACCACGCGCGCCACCAGCGCCTCGGGGTCCTTGGCCAGCGCGATCTCGGGCGTATAGGCGGTCTGCAGGTCCTCCCAACCGCGGTCGACATAGATGGCCAGGAAATTCAAATAGCCCGCGATGCTGGTTTCGTCGGTGATCTGCAGCTCCGGCGCAACCAGATGGCGCCGCGCAAGCTCGGTGACGGGCGGCACGTAGCGCGGCCGGAAGAAGTTGAACACCGACGGCGACCGCATCGGGCTCTGCGCCAGCCGGATCGTGTTGTCGGTCGTGTCGGGCATGGCCCATTCGCCGTTGGTCGAATCCGCCCCGAACGCGCGAGCCCATCCCGAAAAGCGCAGGATCGGCTCGCGCACCTTGCCCCAATAGGGCGAATTCAGGTCCGGCTGGCGCGCCTCCGGGTCCAGCAGGATCGCGCGCACCACGGCCTTCAGATTGCCGCGCTGGCCTTTCCCGTCGTCATTGAACACGGCCGACACGCGGCCCACGTACGCGGGACTGGGATTGCTGGTCACCATGCGCTGGATGAGCTGCATGCCGATGAAGGGCCCCACGTTCGGATGGGCGCTGATGACCTCCATGGCGCGCTTGAGCGACAGATGGCCATCCGTGCCGGGCGGGATGGCCGCGCCCAGAAAGCGCTTCTCCGCCATCGAGTGCAACGCGTTGTTCAGCGCCATGGGGCGGCGGTGAAACTCCACGTCCGTTTCCGGTCCGTTGATGTCCCAGCCGGTGAAGACCTTGGCCAGCCCCTGCACGTCGGCATTGGTGTAGGTTTCCACGGGTGCGCCGTTGACGAGCTTCACGGTGCCGTCCTGCTCCAGCGCCAGCAGGCCGATGCTGAACAGCTGCATCACCTCGCGCGCGTAATTTTCGTCGGGATGGCGGCCTGTCCTGGGGTCTTCCTTGCGGTTGCCGCGATAGGTCAGCATGCAGCCCATCGACAGGTTCTGCGTCACCGCGGTCAGCAGGCCCTGGTAATTGCCCAGGGCGTGCCTGGCCAGCAGATCCATGAAACCGGCCGCGCCGAAGAGCGGCCACGACGCCGTGATGGCGGACACGCCGACGACGAAGATCTCCGACAGCGAAAACGCGACCCGCGTGCGCACCTGATCGGGCGCGCTGATGAACTTGCGCCATAGCGTGGATTCCAGCGGCGCATTGATGCCGTTGCCCTTGAAGGCCTCGGTGTTCCGGTTCTTCTGGAGCAGCCAGTCGAAATGCGTCTGTGACGGCGGCATCTCCAGCTGGGCGTCCAGCCAGGCGGCATAGCCGACCCGCACGACGGCGTCGATGTCGGCCGGCGTGGGGCCGAAGGTGGCCTGCGCCAGAAAGCGCGAGGCCTGGCCGGGAGTCGGGGGGGCGGGCTGCTGCGCAGCCGCTGACGATGTAGCGGACATGCGCCAGACACCTCGTCGAATGTGAAAACCTACGGTACTAAAAGCCCGCCGGGGGCTTCAATACCGTCATTCGGACGAGGGACTACGCCAAACGCATGAGGCCGGCAACCCTTCGCGCGTCACACGGAGCGCGTGATGCCGCCGTCGATGCGGATGTTCTGGCCGGTGATGTAGGACGATGCGCTCGACGCCAGGAACGCGATCAGGTCCGCCACCTCTTGCGCCGTGCCGTAGCGGCCCATGGGAATGCGCACGCGGCGGTCTTCCTTTTCGGGCAGGCTGTCGATGAAGCCGGGCAGCACGTTGTTCATGCGCACGTTGTGCTGCGCGTACTCGTCCGTGAACACCTTGGTGAAGGCGGCCAGCCCGGCGCGGAACACGCCCGACGTCGGAAACAGCGCTTCCGGCTCGAAGGTGGCGTAGGTGGAGATGTTGACGATGGCGCCGGATTGCTGCTGCTTCATCACCGGCGCCACCAGGCGGGTGATGCGCACCACGTTCAGCAAATAGAACTCCATGCCCAGGTGCCAGTCGTCGTCGCTGAGTTCCAGCAGCGGGCCCTTGGGGCCGTGTCCGGCGCTATTGACCACCGCGTCGACGCGGCCCCACTTTTGCAGGGTGGCGTCCACCAGGCGCGACAGGTCTTCGGGCGAGCGGTTCGAGCCGGTGACGCCCAGACCGCCCAGTTCCTGCGCCAGCGCCGCGCCCTTGCCGGACGACGACAGGATGGCCACGCGATATCCGTCCGCCGCCAACTTGCGCGCCGCCGCCGCACCCATGCCGCTGCCGGCAGCCGTGAGGATCGCCACTTTTTCCGTGCTCATGCTCGCTCCAGTCTGGAATTCGGGATCGGCCATTGTAGGGGTGGGCATGCGCCGCGCACAGCACCTGCACGGGGGCGCGTCTACGGTTTGGGCGCCACGCGCCAGACCACATTGCCGACGTCGTCCGCCACTAGCAGGCCGCCCTGCTTGTCGATCGCCACGCCCACCGGCCGGCCCTGCGCCTGGCCGTTCGCGTCTAGAAAGCCGGTGAGCACGTCCTTGGCCGGCCCGCCGGGCTGGTTCTGGTCGAAGGGCACGAAGATCACCTTGTAGCCGCTGCGCGGATCGCGGTTCCACGAGCCGTGCTGGCCCACGAACATGCCGTGCGCGTAGGGCTCGGGCAACGTGGTCCCGCCCGACCACGCCAGGCCGAGCGACGCGGTGTGCGGGCCCAGCGCGTAATCGGGCACGATGGCCTGCGCGACGAGATCGGGCCGCGGCGGCTGCACGCGCGTATCGACGTGCTGGCCGAAGTAGCTGTACGGCCAGCCATAGAAGCCGCCGTCGCGCACCGAGGTCATGTAGTCCGGCACCAGGTCGCTGCCCAGCTCGTCGCGCTCGTTGACGGCCGTCCAGAGCGTCTTGCCGTCCGGCGCCCAGGCCATGCCGACCGGATTGCGCAGCCCCGTGGCGTAGCGCCGCTTTTGCCCGCTGGCCACGTCCAGCTCCCAGATGGCGGCGCGGCCTTCCTCGATGTCCATGCCGTTTTCGCCCACGTTGCTATTGGACCCCACGGACACATACAGGCGGGAGCCGTCCGGGCTGGCGATGAGGTTCTTGGTCCAGTGGTGGTTCAGGCCGGCGGGCAGGTCGGTGACCTTGACGCCGGGCGCCGTGATGTGCGTCTGGCCTGGCTCGAAGGGAAAGCGCACGACGGCGTCGGCATTCGCGACATAAAGCTGGCCGCCGACGAGCGCCATGCCGAACGGTGAATTCAATCCTTCCAGCAGCGTCGAGCGCGTTTCGGCGACGCCGTCGTGATCGGCATCGCGCAGCAGCGTGATGCGGTTGGCGCTGTCAGTCTTGGCGCCCGCGCGTTTCATTACCAGGCCGGCGGCCCATTGCTTGATGCCGCCCGGCGCGTCTTCGGGCTTGGGCGGCGCGTTGGTCTCGGCGACCAGCACGTCGCCGTTGGGCAGCACGTACAGCCAGCGCGGATGGTCCAACCCGGTTGCGAACGCCGTCACCGTCAAGCCGTCCGCGGGCTGCGGCTGTGCGCCAGGCTTCCAGCCCACGGCCTTGGCCGTGTTCACCGTGGGGATGAGCGTGGTGTTGGGGGGCGGCAACTGAGGCGTGGGCCCCATGCCGGCTTCGACGGGCAGCTTGGCGACCTCGCCGCAGGCGCTGAGCAACGTCAGCGCCAGGACGGCCGCCAGCGCGAAACGCAGGTTGACCATGATGGGATTCCAGGGCTTGCAAGTCGCCCCATCATACCCAGGCGGGCTTACTTCACCAGCGTGACCGGCACCTGCGCCAGCTGCACCACCTGATTGGCCACCGAGCCGATCAGGATGTTGGTCAGCTTGCCGTTGCCGCGCGTGCCCATGACGATGCGGGCGCAGCCGTGGTCCTGCGCATAGCCGGCGATTTCGGCCGGCGCGTTGCCAAAGACCACGTGGCTGACGTAGTCCACGCCGGCCGCGTCCAGCATCTTGCGCGCGGCTTCCGTGGCTTCGCGGCCTTCGCGGGCATAGAAGTCGTCGATCATGTCCTGCGTGATCAGGCGCGACAACCCGGCGCGCCCGCGCGGCGGCGTCTGGATGTTGATGAGGTGGATGCGCGCGGATGTTGCGCCCTGCGCCAGGCGGCGGGCATA
>JAEYVD010000065.1 GCA_023432075.1 Pseudomonadota bacterium
CCCGCACCATGTTTGACCTTCTTGGCGGCGAAGCCGGCGTGCGCGCCCTCGTCGACCGTTTCTATGACCTGATGGACATGGAGCCCGACCTCAAGGAACTGCGCGCCGCCCACGGCCCCAGCCTGGATGAGGCGCGCGACAAGCTCTTCTGGTTCCTGTGCGGGTACTTCGGCGGGCCGGACCACTACATCGAGCGCTTCGGCCATCCCCGCCTGCGGGCCCGCCATCTGCCGTTTTCCATCGGCGAGGTCGAGCGTGACCAATGGGTGGCCTGTATCGGGCGCGCCATGGAAGACGAGGGCATCGAGCCCGTCCTGATCGAGCGCCTGCTCGAATCGTTCTACGGCGTTGCCGACTGGATGCGCAATCGTGAAGGGTGACGATCAATCCGGCGCGCGGCGCACTGCCTGGGATGGCCCGCTGGCCGGCGCCATGCTCAGCGACGCGCGGCGCCTGGCGGACGCGGGGCCTGAAGTCTTCAACCCCGGGCACTATGGCGACCGGGCGCGGCCCGTGGACGCCGGTGGACGTCAGGCCGCGTGGTTCGTGGAGGGGCAGGGCTGGCAGGGCGTGCTGCGGCGCTACCGCCGCGGCGGCATGATCGCCCGCATCAGCCGTGACGCCTATCTGTGGAACGGCGAGTCGCGCACCCGAAGCTTCCGCGAATACCGGCTGCTGGCCGCGCTGCGCGCGCAAGGGCTGCCGGTGCCGGCCCCGCTGGCGGCGGCCTACTGGCGCCAGGGCCCGATCTACCGCGCCGCCATCGTGGTCGAGCGCATTCCCGGCGTGCGCCCCTTGGCGCAGGCGCTCACCGAACCGCTGTGGCAGCCAGTGGCCGACGCCATCGTGCGCATGCACCGGGCGGGCGTCTGGCATGCCGACCTGAACGCCTTCAACATTCTCATCGGCAACGACGGCCGGGTCTGGCTCATCGACTTCGACCGCGGCACGCAGGGCGCGCTGTCCGAGCGCCAGCGCCAGGCCAATCTGGACCGGCTGCGCCGGTCGCTGCGCAAGGTGGCCGGCGAGGCCGGCGACCGTTTCTGGATGCGCATGCGCGACAGTTACTGGACGGCCTGGGGCATCGGAATCCAGCCCTGACCGCCGGCCTGCCGGCGCGCGGCCGCCACGGGGGTAATTGCGCCAATTACCCCCCAAAGTTGGGCAGGTCAACGCTAAAAGGCTTTATCATTTCGCCTTTTGGTACTCCTGTCATAAACGGCATAGAGCAAGGGGGCTGGACATAATGGAACTGAAGGCGGGAATGCGCTGGGCGCTCGGCGCGGTGCTGGCTGCGGCAGCGACATCGGCGGCGGTGGCGCAGAACAAGGTCGTCAACGTCTACAACTGGGCCGAATACACGGCCCCGGACACGATCCCGGGTTTCGAAAAGGAAACCGGCATCAAGGTCCGCTATGACGTCTATGACAGCAACGACGCCTTGCAGGCCAAGCTGCTGGCCGGCAAGTCGGGTTACGACGTCGTTGTCCCGTCAACCCATTACGCCTCGCGCCAGATCGAAGCCGGCCTGTTCCAGAAGCTGGACAAGTCCAAGATCCCCAACTGGAAGTACCTCGATCCCGAAATCATGGCGCTGGTCGCCACGGTCGATCCCGGCAACGAGCACGCCATTCCGTGGGGCTACGGCACCAACGGCCTGGGCTACAACGTCACCAAGGTCAAGCAGATCATGGGCGATGACGTGGACCTGGCGAGCTGGGACATGATCTTCAAGCCCGAGAACGCCGCCAAGCTCAAGGAGTGCGGCATCTCGATGCTGGACGAAGCCGCGCAGGTCTTCCCGGCCGTGCTCAAGTACCTGGGCAAGGATCCCAACAGCACCAACGCCGCCGACTACCAGGCTGCGATGGAAGTGCTGAAGAAGATCCGTCCGTACATCCGCCAGTTCAGCTCGTCGGGCTACATCGACGAGCTGGCCGTTGGCGACCTGTGCATGGTCTACGGCTTTTCCGGCGACGTCATGATCGCCCGCAAGCGCGCGCAGGACGCCAAGAAGCCCTATGAAGTGAACTACTTCATTCCCAAGGGCGGCGCGCCGGCATGGTTCGACTTGATGGTCATCCCCAAGGATGCGCCGCATCCCGAAGAGGCGCTGGCCTTCATCAACTACATCGAAACGCCGAAGGTCCATGCGGCCATCACAAACACCATGTTCTATCCCAACGCCAACAAAGAGGCGCGGCAGTACGTGAACAAGGATGTGGCTGACAACCCCATGATCTACCCGCCCGCCGAGGTCTCCAAGACCCTGTACGTGATCAAGGCGCTGCCCTTGAACATTTCACGTCTGCAGAACAAGTTGTGGTCCGAGCTGAAGTTGGGAAATTAGTCATCATGAACGATAGCCGTTACTCGGCGCAGCACGCGGCGGACCCGGACGAGTTCGTCCGGGTCTCCGACGTGGTAAAGATCTTTGGCGACGTGGTGGCCGTGCGTTCGGTCAACCTGTCCGTCAAGCGAAACGAAATCTTCGCGCTGCTGGGCAGCTCGGGCAGCGGCAAGTCCACCTTGCTGCGCATGCTGGCGGGCTTCGAGGAAGCCACGTCGGGCCAGATCCTGCTGGACGGCGAGGACATCACCAGCGTGCCGCCGTACCGCCGGCCCGTGAACATGATGTTCCAGTCGTACGCGCTCTTTCCGCACATGACGGTCGAGGCCAACGTGGCCTTTGGCCTCAAGCAGGAAGGCGTGGACCGCGCGGAAATCCATGACCGCGTGTTCGAGGCCCTGGACCTGGTGCAGATGGCGGGCTATTCGCGCCGCAAGCCCAACCAGCTCTCGGGCGGGCAGCAGCAGCGCGTGGCGCTGGCGCGCAGCCTGGTCAAGCGTCCCAAGCTGCTGTTGCTGGACGAACCCATGTCGGCGCTGGACAAGCAGATCCGCCAGAAGACGCAGATCGAACTTGTGAAGATCCTGGAGCAGGTCGGCGTGACCTGCATCATGGTCACCCACGACCAGGAAGAAGCCATGACCATGGCGCATCGCCTGGCCGTCATGACCGAAGGGCAGATCGTCCAGTGCGGCACGCCCCAGGACGTCTACGCCTTCCCGAACTCGCGATTTGTCGCCAGCTTCATCGGGTCGACCAATATGTTCACCGGCACCATCGTGGTCGACGAGCCCGACCACGTGGCCATCGAATGCGCCGAGCTGACCCGTCCGCTTTACGTGAACCACGGCGTGAGCGAGCCGTTGGGCATGGAAGTGCATGTGTCCATCCGCCCCGAGCGCCTGCTGGTGTCGCGCGAGCAGCCCGATGGCGACTACAACTGGGCCCACGGCATGGTCAGCCACATGGCCTGGATGGGCAGCTACGCGCTCTATCAGATCCGCCTGGATTCCGGCAAGACGGTCGAGGCCAGCGTGCCCAGCCGGCTCCTGGCCCAGATGGATGCGCCGGGCATCGACGAAGAAATCTTCGTCAGCTGGGACGCCGACAGCGCGACGGTGCTTGCGTCATGATCCGTTTTTCGCCCCGCGACTGGCTCCCGTCGGGCCGGGCCCTGGCGGTGGTGCCGCCGTTCGCCTGGCTGGTGCTGTTTCTGCTGGTGCCGTTCCTGCTGGTGCTGAAGATCAGCTTTGCCGAAATGAAGTTCGGCATTCCGCCGTATACGTCGCTGGCGCAGTTCCAGGACGAGGCGATCCAGTTCAGCCTGCACTTGCGCGGCTACATCCTGCTGTTCACGGAAAACCAGTATTTCCGCACGTACCTCAGCTCGGTCAAGATCGCCGGCATCACCACGCTGGTCTGCGTGCTGATCGGCTATCCCATCGCGTACTACATCGCCCGTTCTTCGGCGCGCGTGCGCAACCTGCTGCTGCTGGCGGTGATCCTGCCGTTCTGGACCTCGCTGCTGCTGCGCGTGTATGCGTGGGTGGGCATCCTGCGCAACGACGGCCTGCTCAACAACCTGCTGCAGAGCCTGGGCCTGATCTCCAGTCCGCTCGAGATCTACCGCACCGACCTGGCCGTGTACATCGGCATGGTCTACGCCTATCTGCCGTTCTTCATCCTGCCGCTGTACGCGACGCTGGTGAAGATGGACCTGCGCCTTCTGGAGGCCGCCTATGACCTGGGCGCCAAACCCTGGCAGGCGTTCTGGCAGATCACGGTCCCGATGTCCCGCCAGGGCGTGATCGCGGGCGCCATGCTCGTCTTCATTCCGGCCGTCGGCGAATACGTGATCCCGGAAATGCTGGGCGGGGCCAACACGCTGATGATCGGCCGCGTGATGTGGAATGAATTCTTCAACAACGCCGACTGGCCGATGGCGTCGGCCGTGACGTGCGTGATGGTGTTGCTGCTGCTCGTGCCGCTGGTGTATTTCCAGTACAGCCAGGTCAAGCAGCAGGGGGGAAGCCGCAAATGAACGGTCCGAACAAGACGCTGCGCGCCGTGGTGCTGGGCTTGGGCTACTTCTTTCTGTATGTGCCCATCATCAGCCTGATGGTGTTTTCGTTCAACGAGTCGCCGTCTGTCACCTCGTGGACGGGGTTCTCGCTGCGCTGGTATCACTCGCTGGCCAACGACGACGCGCTGTTGCGCGCTGCGTGGCTGTCTTTCCGCATTGCCGTGCTGACGGCCACCGCGGCGGTCATCATCGGCACCTGGGCCGGCTACGTGCTGGGCCGCATGGGGCGCTTTCGGGGCTTTGCCCTCTACGTCGGCATGCTGAGCGCGCCGCTGGTGATCCCCGAGGTCGTGCTGGGCATCTCGCTGCTCCTGATGTTCGTCGAAGTGCGCGGCGCGCTGGGCTGGCCCGAGCAGAACGGCATGTTCACGATCTGGGTGGGGCATGTGACGCTGTGCATGGCGTTCGTGGCCGTCGTCATCCAGACCCGCATCCGCGACCTGGACCGCTCGCTGGAAGAGGCTGCGCTGGATCTGGGCGCCACGCCGATCACGGTGTTCTTCAAGATCACGCTGCCGCTCATCGCGCCCGCGCTGGCGTCGGCCTGGCTGCTTGCCTTCACGCTGTCGCTGGACGACGTCGTCATCGCGTCGTTCCTGTCCGGCCCCGGTTCCAGCACGCTGCCCATGGAGGTCTTCTCCCGGGTGCGGCTGGGCCTGAAGCCCGAGATCAACGCGCTGGCCACCCTGTTCATCCTGGCGGTGGGCACGTGCGTGATCCTCGCCAACCGCATGCAATGGCGCAAGGAGTCCGAATCCAAATGACGCAAACAACCCTGTATGGCCTGACCAAGTGCAGCACGTGCGTGAAGGCGCGCGACTGGCTCACCGAACACGGCGTCGACCACGCCTTCGTGGACTATCGCGACAACCCGGTGGCGGCCGCGACGCTCAAATCCTGGGCCGAGCAGGTCGGCGGCTGGGAAAAACTGGTCAACCGCGCCTCGATGACGTGGCGCAATTTGCCGGAAGACCGCAAGACCGCTCACACCGACGCCCAGTGGACCAAGCTGATCGCCGAATACCCGGCGCTGGTGCGCCGCCCAGTCACGGTCACGCCGGATGGCGAGGTGAGCGTTGGCTTCAGTGAAAAGCGCTACGGCGAACGCTTCGCCTGAGGCCGGGGGCGGGTCCGGCCGGGCCCAGCCGGACGCCTTCTTCGACCGCGACGCGGCCCAGCTTGCGCGCGAGTTGCCCGGCAAGGTGATCCGCCACCGGGTCGGCGGCCTGTGGCTGTCGGCCCGCATCATCGAGACCGAGGCCTACTATCTGGAAGAGCGGGGCAGCCATGCCTCGCTGGGCTACACCCACAAGCGCCGCGCCCTGTTCATGGACGGCGGCACCATCTACATGTATTACGCCCGCGG
>JAEYVD010000203.1 GCA_023432075.1 Pseudomonadota bacterium
CGCATGACTGGCTCAGCGGACTTGGCTCATCCCGTGGTACCTGGAAGGGGCGAAACTGGCGCAACGCCCCTTCAGGCGTGACCTCATAGGCCTGCCACTCCACCTCATCCAGCAATACATAGAGGTAACCTTGCCGCAAAATGCGAGGCTGCTCCAACCGCATCCGAACCGTCGCTGGCGCGTGGCTGGCCGCAGGCTGTCTACGGTATGTTTGCCCGGGCAATGGCGCGTACGCGACGCGCAAAGGAAGAATGGGCAGGCCAGTGCGCTCGCAGGCTTTGCATGCGTCCGTCGGATTCGGCGCGGCATGGCTGATCGTTCTGTTTAACGTCGTACTCAAGCTCATGAATAGTCCTCCGCCCGGAGCAAGGAAGCAGAAATTCGCGTCCGGGCGGCGGCGTCGTACGCTTGATAGCGATCTTGCCGCGCGTGTTTGCCATAGTTGTGCCCAAATAGAGGATCGCAACGGACGCGCATGGTAGGCGCCGCCATTACGTCACACCGGCCAATCTTTGGGTATCAGAAGAGTCTTAGATTCTGTCGGGCGCAGTCTTCTGCGCCGCCACATACTCGCGCAACGTCTGCACCAGCGCCACGGCGGCCGGCGACAGGCTGCGGTTGCGGGCTGTCACCAACCCGATGGAGCGCTCGGCCACCGGCGCCGTCAGGCGGCGCTGCTCGATGCCGGTCTGCGCCACCGCACCGGCGGCGATCTCAGGCAGCGCGGCTACGCCGAAGCCGCATTCCACCATGGCCACGATGGTGGTCAGGTGCTCGGCCTCGAAGGCGGGCGCGAAGCGGATGCGGTTCTGCAGGAAGGCCCATTCCGTGTATTGCCGCACGCTGCTCGGGTGCACCATGGACACGTGCTCTGCGCCGGCCGTGTCGGCCCAGCGCAGTGGGCCCTTTGCGCGCGCAAGCGGGTGCGCCTCGGGGATCAGCAGGATGAAGCTGTCGGACATCAGCGGCACGTAGTGCAAGTCGGCGTGCTGCGGGTCGGCGGCGGTCAGGGCGAAGTCCACTTCGCCAGCACGCACCAGGTCGAAGGCCGGGCCGGACAGCGTGTCGCGCACTTTCAACGCGACATGCGGGTGCGCCTGGCGGTAGGTCATCAGCACACGCGGCAGCAGCCGCGCCGCCAGCGACGGCAGCGCGGCGACCGACACCTGGCCCTCTTCCGCGCTGGAAATGCCGCTCACGGCAGCGATCGCGTCGCGAAACGCCGCCTGCAGGGTCGCGGCCTGCTGCAGAAAGACCTCGCCCGCGGCCGTCAGCCGCACGGTGCGCGTCGTGCGGTCGAACAGGCGCACGCCCAACGCCTCCTCGATCCGCTGGATCTGCGTGGACAGCGCCGACTGCGACAGATGGAGCTGCCCGGCGGCCTGCCGGAAGTTGAGCGTGCGGCCCAGCACCAGCGTGGTGTCGATGTCGCGCATCGAGAGATTGATCTGCATGGTATGTCCCCGGATTTTATTGATCTGATTGACCGATCATTCTATTAAAAAATTCTGATTCATCAATCAACCGCGCTTCTCTACACTCGCCTCCAGACGGGTTTCCAGAATCAGGAGAACAGCATGCAGAAGGACGCGAAGGCGCTGCCCAATCCGGGCGCGGCGCATGCAGTGGTGGTGGGCGGCGGCACGATGGGCGCGGATGTCGCCGTCGTGTTGACGCGCGCGGCGTGCCGCACGACGGTGATCGAATCGAATGCCGAACGCGCGGCCGGGGTGCCGGCGCGGGTAGCAGAGAACCTGAAGGTCATCGGGCGCGAGGCGAACGCCACGCTGCTGGCCACCGCGCCGTCGCTGGACGAGGTGGACTGGTCCACGGTGGACCTGGTCATCGAGTGCATTCCCGAGCGGCTGGACATCAAGCAGGCCCTGTTTGCGGACCTGGCGCGGCGCACGCGGCCGGACGCCATCCTGGCCAGCAACAGTTCCAGCTTTCCGATCAGTGCGATCAGCCAGGGACTGGACACGCGCGGCCGCATGCTGGGCCTGCACTTTTTCATGCCGGCGCACCTGGTTCCGCTGGTGGAAGTGGTACTGGGCGAAGCCAGCGACGAGGCGTGCGCCGATACGCTGATCGCGTTCATGCGGCGTTGCGGCAGCGTGCCGGTCAAGGTAAAGCAGGATCTGTGCGGCTTTCTGGCCAACCGCCTGCAGCACGCCTTGTCGCGCGAAGCCTTTGACCTCATCGACCGCGGCATCGCGTCGCCCGAGGACGTGGACGCCGCGGTGCGCTTTGGCTTCGGCTTCCGGTTCCTGGCGGCGGGCCCCGTCATGCAGCGCGACCACGCGGGCATCGATGTCCACGCGGCAGCTGGCGCCACGATGTATCCCACCTTCTGCAACGCCGACCACCCGGCGCGCTGCCTGACCGAACGCGCCGCCGACGGGCGCCACGGCATGAAGGCCGGCGAAGGCTTCCATGTCTGGACGCCCGAAACCATCGCCGCCGAACGCGCGCGCTACGACAGGCTGCTGCGCGCGGGCCTGGACCTGATTGCCCCCGAACTGCCGGAGATCCAGCCATGAGCGCCCCGGCCCCCGTCCTGCCGCGCGCCGCGCTGGCCGACTCGCCCGTCATCATCACCGTCGCGCCCAATGGCGCCTACAAGAAGACCGCCG
>JAEYVD010000216.1 GCA_023432075.1 Pseudomonadota bacterium
GCGCGGGCGGCCGCACGCTGGCCGACGAATTCGGCAGCCTGGAAAACATCATCATCAACACGCGCGGCGCAGCGGACTTCGTCGGCGCCACGCCGATGGACCGCCCGGAATGGACGGCCACGCACCCCACCAACGGCGACATCTACCTGACGCTGACGAACAACACCAGCCGCAACGCCGGCCGCGGCACCAACCCGCCCAACCCGCGCCTGAACAACGTCAACGGCCACATCGTGCGCTGGCATGACGAGCCCGGCTCGACCAAGTTCAAGTGGGACATCTTCGTGTTCGGTTCGAACGCCGGCGCCGATGCCGACACCAACCGCTCCGGCCTGACCACGCTGAACCAGCTTGCCAGCCCGGACGGCCTGGGTTTCGACCCGCGCGGCATCCTGTGGATCCAGACCGACAACGGCATCGACGGCGGCCGCAACAATGACGTGGCCCGCGCGACCAACGACCAGATGCTGGCCGTGATTCCCGGCGCGCTGTCCGACAGCACCGGCACGGGCCCCGCCATCAACGCGACCAACCAGGCCGACCTGCGCCGCTTCTTCGTCGGGCCGAACGAAGCCGAAGTCACCGGCTTTGCCTTCACGCCGGACTACACCAGCATCTTCCTGAACATCCAGCATCCGGTGAACTGGCCTGCCTACGACACCGACGACGCCACCGTCGCCACCACGGGCGTCGTCCGCCCGCGCTCGTCCACAGTGGTCATCCGCCGCGCCGACGGCGGTCCGATCGGAGTGTGATGACGCGCATGACAGGGTGACCGGGTCGCCCCGGCGCCCTATGCAAAAGGCCACCTTCGGGTGGCCTTTTGTTATTGCTTTCGAGGGGGACTCCCCGGCGGGTGAAGCGGCTAACTGGTGAACCGCGCTCGACTGGATGGCTGCGCGGCATTTTCCAACACCGTCATGCAGGCCTGCAGCACACGCCCCGGCTGAATCGAATCGATGTCCTTGAACCCCGCTTCGGGCACGACGTCGCGGGTGTACTCGCGGGTCCAGAACCATTCCGGGTTGGACTCGTTGAACACGCCCACGTAAGGCACGCAAAGGCCCTGCGCGATGTGAGAGGGGCCGCAATCGTTGGAGACGATGAGGCGCGCGTTCTGCATCAGCGCGACCAGCTCGGCCACGGGCCGGCAGCTTTCAAGCCGGAAGTCCGGCCGCTGCAAGGCTTGCAGACGTTCGCGCTCGGCCGCTTCTGCCGGCCCCAGCACAAACGTGAACGTCGCGCCGCCGCCCAGACGCGCCTGAAGCAGGTCGGCCAGGGCAACGTAATGGTCCACCGGCCACCGCTTGAACTTGCCTGCGCCGCCGCCCGGAATGAAGACGATATCGGCCGGCTGCACCTTGTCCGCGCAGGCCCGTCCGATCTCAAGGAAGCACTGGCGCGCGATGACTTCGGGGTCGTGGTGCTGCACCGTGGACAGCAGCCGCAGGTTCGCCAGGCCGATGTATTCGCGGGTGTCCTTGACGTGGGAATGCGTCCAGACGCAGTCGCCCAGGCGGCGGTTGCTGAAGCCCAGGCGCAGCGCGGGACGGCGCAGCAGATTGATCAGCGCAAAACGCTCGCTGGAATGATGCAGCGTCAACGACGCGCTGGCGCGTCGGGGAAGCGCCCGCACCTGATCGCCGAACGCGTTCGCGCGGACAAACTGGTCCACCCACGGCAGCGGCTTGTAGAAGTCTTCGACGCCAAACCGGGACACGACGCGCACCTGCTTGTCCGGCCACAACTTCTTTACTTGATACAGGGCGGGATACGCCACAATCTGGTCGCCGTAGCGCGACTTGCTGCGAACGAACACAACGATATCGGACATGGCTACTCACCTAATGAAATCACGCACGGAATCCTGCTTTTCGGCAGCATGGCGCGCAATCGGAAAACGCTGAAATCAAGGCGCCGGCCGATGACCTTCAGCCTGGCATCCCGCGCCCGTACGCGACGCAGGCAGCGGCGTATCGCCTGACGTATTGCCCGCAAATTTGCGGATCTTTTCGGCCAGCTCGGGTGTCGGCCTTTCGTAGCCGTAACAATACGGCGGCGTAGGCGCCGACTCGGGGCGGTAGTCCTGCAACACCGGCTTTGCATCTCCCAGATACAAGTTGTCCTTCAGACGCAGAAACGCCTTGAAATCGCGGGTATAGCCATGATCCGCCTTGCGCTTTTCATAGGCCCCGCGATCGGAGTCGCCATTTTCAAGCGCGCTGCGCGCGGGCGCAATCGGGATATAGCGACAATAATTGACATTGATGCCTTCCACGGTGGGAAAAAACTCGGGCTCCACGCACTTGCGCTGCGCATCGTTGTTGAAAATGTTGCCTTCCACCAGCGCCTTCGCCTCCAGACTGAAACTCATTCCGTAGAAGTCCCAGTTCTCCAGCAGGTTGTTGAACAGGTGGAAAGTGCCGAACTGAGCGCGCGGGTTGCGCTGCACGGTGTTGAAGAAATAGTTGTGATGCAGCGTCACACGCGCGATCGAATCGCGCTCATAGTTTTGAAACAAATTCTTCGAGGTGATGTTGTTCAGCAGCATGACCTTGTTCGAATTGTGGAACTTGGTCCACGAGATCGTCACGTCGGTCGAGCCGTTCTTCACATTCAAGAGGCGGTCCGACATCCGCGACAGGTCCATGTGGTCAACCCACACGTCGCGGCTGTCGTTGGCCACGTTCACGGCCTGTGTGATGCGGGTAAGCCGCCCGTCGATCGTCAGATGCGTCAGGATGACATTCGTCGCGCCATACACGCCCAGGCCGTCATCGATCAAGGCAACCCGCTTGCCGCGGCCGTCGATGGTGGTGTTGGACGGAACCCGCAGCTGCGACTTCAGCACGATGGTCATGTCCGAGGCAAAGCGTATCCACGTCGGCCCCTTGCGGGCCTGCGCCAGCGCCGCCCGCAGGGTGCCGGGGCCGGCATCCTGGTCCGAGGTCACTTCAATGAACTTGCCGCCCAGGCCGCCCGTCGCCTTGGCCCCATATCCTTCGCGCTGCGCCAGCAACGCGGAAACGAACGGACAGTGCTCGTCCGGCGCCTTGCACGGCTCGGCGGCTGCCGCCGCACCGCCATGCAGGCCAGCCAGCGCCAGCAGCCAGCTCATCATCGTCTTTTGAATTCGCATCACAAATCGCTCCCTGTACGTCACGCGGACGGATCCGCGGCCGTCACGTGACGCCAGATGCCGCCGCTCAGCCGCAGGTTCTCCGGCGGGCCGGCAAGGTGCTCGCGCAGCCGCTCAAAATACGCTTTCTGCCAGCGCTGCGCGTAGGCGTCGGCGGCTTCGCCTGGATTGGCGGCCGGCAGCATTTCCAGCGTGTAGGCCACGTGACCGTTTTCCCAGCGCGGCGCGTAGAACACGGACGGCACGCCCATCCGATGCGCCAGATGCGCCGCAAAGCCGGAATACGTGACGTCCTGGCCTTCGAACGTCGTGCGCGGCGCGGCGGGATTGGCCGCGCCGTCGATGGCCAGGCACAGCACGAATCCCGAGTTGATCGCACGCATGCAGGCCTTGGCGACCTGTGCTTCGGTCTGGTCGGCGGTGGAGATCAGCGCCTCGGCGTAGCTGCTGCGGGCAATGCTGGGCGCCGACGCCAGCCAGCGCGACGGGATGCCGACCAGCTCCAGGGCCATCAAGCCTGCATACATCGGCCCGACGTGGGCGGTGGCGACCACGACACCCCGGCCGGCGGCAAGCAGCGGTGCAAAGAAGCGCTCGCCGGTGTCCAGCTCACCCAGCATGGCCATCGCCTCTTCGACGCGTTCCTCGCGGCATTCGAGCCAATCGAACAGCAGATGATCGATCATGTGGCCCCAGCGCGCGCGGCGTTCCCACGTGGCGCGGTCGATGCTGGTGTCGCCGCGCATCGACCAGGCCCAGTCCAATCGCGCCTGCGGAATGGGTGCGGTGTCGAGCTGCGCTTCCATGCGCGCCAACGCTTCCTGGAAGGTCTCCGGCAGCCGCGCGCCGCGCTTGGCCACGTATTGCTCGAACAGCGCCTCGGCCTCGTCCTTGCGCCCGGCCTGCGACAGCGCGCCAATAGCGGACCGCTGCCACAGCAGGTTGTCAGGCGACTTGTTCAGCAGGAACATCATCTGTTCAGCCGCCGCGTCGTACTGCAAGGTGTAGCGCAGCGCGCGGGCATACAGGCCCCGCGTCTGCTCCAGATCGGGCGCCAGTTCGATGGCGCGCGCAAGCGGCGCCACGGAATCCTTGTAGCGCCCGGCGCGCAGCAGGGTTTCACCATGCAGCGTCAGCAGCCGCACGTCGTCCGGCGCTGCCTTCAAACCCGCTTCAAAGTGCGTCAGCGCGTGCGTCTTGCGATCGTCTTCGGTGCCGCGCCGCAGATGCGCCAGCCCCAGCGACGATCGCAGCGCCGCGCAGTCGTGGCCCGCGCGCAAGGCGGCGTCGCCAAGGCGAATGGCCGCGGCGTTGCGGCGGTCCGCCAGCAGCGCGCGCACCGCCATCGTGGCCACGCGCTCATTGGGCAGGTTGTCCGGGTCCAGCGCTGCCGCGATGCCCGCGGCCTCGGCAACGTCGCCGTTACGCACGAAGGCCATCAGCCACGAATACGCATCTTCCGGCGCGCCCTGGACAAGCGTAAGGGTCGTGCGGGCGACGTCCGCCGCCTCGGGCACGCGCCCCGCCTGCACGCGCAGCTGGATGCGCGCGGCATGCAGCGACGCATTGCCGGGGTCGATGCCGGCGGCGGCGTCCGCCTGGGCAATGGCCTTGTCCCATTGCTCCAGGCGGCCGAACAGACTGGCGAGCAGGCGCCTGTCGTCGGCCCGCTCGGGATACACGGCAATCAGCGTCTCCAGCGCCGCGACGGCGGGGGCCAGCTTGCCCTCCTTCACGTATGGCGACACCAGCAGGCGCCGCACGTCGCGCCAGCCCTCCTTCGACGGCCGCAGCGCCGGCGCCAGCGCGGTCATGTCGCGCGCCGGGTCTGCCGAGTCACGGATCTGTCCGATGACGTCACGCAGGCGGGCCGTGACGTCCTTCGGTTCGGCGCCGGCTTGCGCCGGGCAGTTTCCAACGACCGTCTCAACCATGACGCAGCCCCCTCAACAAAGCCATCGCGACACGGGCGATGAACATGAGCACAAATCCCAACGCCAGCGCCTGCAGCAGCAGAATGCCGGTGCGCGGGCTGCTGGGCCGGTCCGTCGGCACCGGCTGCGCGATGATGGACAGATACCGCTGCAGGCGCAGCGCGTCCGTCATCGCCTGCTGGTACGACTGCTGCGCCAGCGTCAGGTTGGAATCCGCAAACACCTGCGCATTGCGCAGCGCCTCGTATTCCTTCAGTTGCTTGGCTTCCGTATTGCCGTCGCCGCTCAGGCGCTGGCGCACCGACGCAAGCCGCTTCTTCAGCGCCGCCACCTGCATCTGCGCAGGCTTGAGCATGAAGTGGTCCTTGTTATCCAGCGCACGGATCTTGTCCAGGTTGATCTGCGCGGTGCTCAGTTCGCCTTCCAGCTGGCTGGACAGGTTGAGCAGCATCGACACCGTGGCGCTGGGATCGATGTTGCCGTGCTTGGTGCGCCAGGAGGTCAGCGCATCGCGAGCCGCCAGCGCCTTTTCCTCGGCCAGCTTGACCGATTCCTCGCTTACCTTCAGCTTGTCGGCCACGCCCTTCTCGTTCATCGAGCTGACGAATTCCTCGGCCAGCCCGATCAGCGCCTTGGACAACGTGGCCGCGTCTTCCGACGAGAACGCGCTGACCCGCAGCACATCGATCTGCTCAAGCGCGTTGAAAGAGACGTGCACCGAGGCCTGATACGCGCGATACAGATCGTCTTCGCTGGAGTCCTCGGCCAGGCGGTTCAGCGGATCCAGTCCTTCGTTCATCAGGTAACGCCGCAGGCCGACCTTGCGGTCAAGCTGCTGCATGCTGTCGCGCGATTTCAGGAAGTCCGCAACGGCCCATCCGTCCACGAAGCCGCCCAGCATGCCGCCGGAGTTGCCCGTGGTGAGCCGGCTGGCCGCGGCGCCCCCGCCCCCCAGCTGGTTGGGCGCCGCCTGCACGAAGAAGCGCGACTCGGCCTCGTAGCGCGGCGTGGCGACGAAGGACAGGTAGAGCAGCGCCAGCACCACCGGCACCACGACGATCACCGCGTTGATCCAGCGATGACGCCGGCGCTCGCGCAGCGCCGACTGCCGCTCGCGGCGGCGGCGTTCGATCTCGGATCCGCCTTCAGAACCCGAGCTGGCCTTCGTCGAAGCCGCCTCCGAGGACGTCGTCGCCTGTGCCGGAGTCGCTCCGAGATCGTCGCGGGGGATACCTGCGGAGGCACTGGTCGAGGTCGTCGTCGATGCTGAGCGCGCTTC
>JAEYVD010000088.1 GCA_023432075.1 Pseudomonadota bacterium
CGCCGGCCTGCAGGTCGTCGATTTCCAGGGCGCCGCTGGCCGACAACGTGACCCGGTCGGTCAGGTTGACCAGGCCGATGGTGTTCGGCCCCAGAATGCGCATGGCGCCAGCGGCCTCGCGCAGCGCTTGCTGGCGGCGAGCGCCCTCCTCGCCGCTTTCCGAGTATCCGCTTGCCAGCACGATGGCCGCGCCCGTGCCGATGGCGGACAGCTCGCGAACGGCCTGCTGCGTGCGCTCGGCGCCCAGCACCACGATGGCGACGTCGGGCGCCTGCGGCAGCGAGCGGATATCGGGGTAGCAACGCAAGCCGTCGATCTCGGACGCCTTCGGGTTGACGGGGTAGATGCTGCCCTGAAACCCGTGCTTGCGCAGGTAGGCCACGGGCCGGCCCGAGGTCTTGGCGGGGTCCGCCGACGCCCCGACCACTGCCACGCTGCGGGGCCGCAGCAGCTTGTCCAGCGCGCTCACGGCTTCTCTCCCTGGGCGCGGGCCGCCTGCGCCTGCGCCATCTTTTTCAGAAACGCGGCCACGGCATCGCGGTGCTCGGCGCTGGTGTAGCAAATGCCTTGCGCCTGGCTGCCCATGGCGAACACCTGGTCGGCCGTCAGTTCGAACGTCTGATCCAGGATCGACTTGCCCAGCGCCAACGCCGTGGCCGAGCCCTGGCTCAATTCCGCCGCCCATGCCTGGGCTGCCTCCACCTCGGTACCGGCCGGCACGAGCCGGTCGGCGATGCCCAGTTGCAGGGCCTCCTGTGCCGCCACCTTGCGCCCGGAATAAATCAATTCCTTCGCGCGCGCCAGGCCGACGCGGCGCGGCAGGAAATACATGCCGCCACCGTCCGGGATCAGGCCGCGCGCAATGTAGCTCCACGTGAACGAGGCGCTTTCGGACGCCACGATGAAATCGCAGCTGAGCGCCGTGTCCGCCCCCAGCCCCGCCGCCGCGCCGTTCACCGCCGCGATCGTCGGCTTGGGCATGTTGAACAGCAGCCCTTGCGCGTGGTGCACGCGCTGCTGGCGCGACCATCCGTTGAAACCGACCTCGCCCGCAGGCGCGTCCATCCTGCGCTGCATGCCGGCAATGTCGCCCCCTGCGCAGAATCCCTTGCCTTCGCCTGTCAGCACCAGCGCGCGGATCGCGCGGTCCTGTGCGACGTGCTCCAGCGCCTGGATCAATTCGCTGCGCATTGCGTCGCTGATCGCGTTGCGCTTGTCGGGGCGGTTCAGTGTCAGCGTCGCCACGCCGTCCCGCGTCTGCAGTCTGATGAATTCGTAGTCAGCCAATTCCGTGCTCCGTCGTTTCCGGGGCCAGCCCCGGAATCCACAACGGCTGCCGGGCTGGCAACACCGACAAGGTAGGCGCTACAGTGTGCAAATGCACCGCCCTATTTCCATCTAGTGGAATTGCACTGCCATGCCCGCCGCCTCCGAATCCGCTACCGCTGCCAGCCGCCGCTTCTCCGGCGTCAGCCAGAACCGCTCGCTGGAACGCGGCCTGGAGATCCTTCGCGCGTTCAAGCCGGGCACGGACCTGCTGGGCAATGGCGATCTGGCCGAACGCACAGGCCTGTCGGCGGCGACGGTCAGCAGGCTGACGCAGACACTTGTGACCAGCGGCTTTCTGGAACACGACCGGCGCGCGCGCGCCTATCGCCTTGCCGCGCCGGTGCTCAGCCTGGGACACGCCATGCACGCCTCGTCCCCGTTGCTGCGCGCGGCCACGCCGCTGATGCGCGACCTCTCCGTCAAGCTGCGCCTGAACGTGGGCCTGGCCAGCGCCGATAGGGCCGAAATGGTCTACCTGGAATCCATCCGCTACAACCGCAAGGCGTCGCTGCGCACCATCGTCGCGGGCCAGCGGGTCCCGATCGAGCTGACGTCGCTGGGACGCGCCTACCTGGCGACGCTGGATGCCGCCATGCGCGACGCGCTGCTGGACCAGATCCGCCGGGGCTATCGCAGCGTCACCTGGAAGCCGATCCGAGCGGACATCGACAGCGCCATCGCCAAGGTGGCGGCGCGGGGATACTGCGCGGCCTCTTGGCAGCCGGGCGTGGTGGCGCTGTCCACGCCGTTACGCCCGCTGGGCGGTCCGGCGCTGGCGCTGAATATCAGCCTCATCACCGACGACGCGCCATCGGCGGTGGCGCAGCGGCATGCCGCGCATTTGCTGGCGCTGAAAGCCGGCATCGAGCACGAACTGGAAAGCCAGCGTCCCGTCTGACGCTGCCCCCTGGGATTCCCTGATGCCGTCCGCGCCAACCGCTGATACAATAAGAACCATTCTCAATCTCGACATCAGCCGTCCGGGATTGCCAACGTCTCCCCTTCCCCCGCACTTTCATGACTCGCAGCCTGGCGCCGGATCACCACCCTGTGGGCGCACTTTATGTGGACCATCACCGCTGGCTGGTGAACTGGCTGCGCAGAAAGCTGGGATGCGGCTTTGACGCCGCCGATATCGCGCAGGACACCTTTCATCGCCTGTTGGCCGCTCCCGAGCGCGCCCGCGGCCTGCAAGAGCCGCGCGCCTATCTGACGACGCTGGCGCACGGCCTGGCCGTGGACCACATCCGCCGGCGCAAGCTGGAGCGGGCCTATCTCGACGAGCTGGCCCTGCTGCCAGAAGCCCAAGCCCCGTCTCCTGAAACCCGCGCCCTTCTGCTCGAGACGCTGGTGCGCATCGACCGCATGCTGGATGGCCTGAACGCCAAGGCGAAGGCGGCGTTCCTGATGTCGCGGCTGGACGGCATGACCTATCCCGACATCGCGGCAACCCTGCGCGTGTCGGTGAGCTCTGTCGAAAAATACATGGCCGCCGCCATCCGTCATTGCTACGAATTGCGCTATGGCTGATCGCGCCGTGGTGCTGGATCGCGCCATTTCCTTTGCGGTGCGCCTGAACTCGGGCCACGCCGACGCCGCCGAGCACGAGGCGTGCCGCCGCTGGCGCGAGGCCGACGCCGAGCACGAGCGGGTCTGGCGCCAGTTGCAGGCGATCGAGACTGATCTGCGCGCGGTGTCCGGCTCGGCGGCGGCGTCCGCGCTGCGCGCCGCCCCCGCCCGTGGCCGCCGCCGTGTCCTTGCGGTGCTGGCGTTGGGAACGGTGGGCGCTGGCGCGACGCTGGCGTGGCGCGACGGCGCCTGGGATCGCATGACCGCCGACTACCGCAGCGGCGTGGGCGAGCGCCGCCAGTTCGCGCTGGAGGGTGGGGCCGAACTGTGGCTGAACACGGGCAGTGCCGTGCGGACCGACCCGGGCGGCCGACGCCTGACCCTGCTGGCCGGCGAGCTGCGCATGGACACGGGCGCGGCGCCCGCCCCATGGGAAGTGCGCACGCGCCAGGCACGTTTCACCGCCACGCAGGCGCGCTTTCTGCTGCGCCAGATCGAAGACGCCACGCTGCTGGACATGCAGCGCGGCGACTTGCGCATCGCACCGGTGCGCGGCGCCGAATCGCGGGCCGAGCCGGGCGGCCGCTACCGCGTGACGGATTGGGATGCGCGGCGCGAACCCGCCCCGCCGTTCGACGCCGAAAGCTGGGCCGACGGCGTGCTGACCGTGCGCGGCATGCGGCTCGCGGACTTCCTGCAGGAACTGTCGCGTTATCAGCGCGGCTGGATCAGCTGCGATCCCGCCGTGGCCGATCGGCGGGTGTCGGGTGTCTTCCTGCTGGACGACCTGCCGGGCGCGCTCAATACGCTGTCCCGCGCGCTGCCCACGCGGATCGAGCGCTACGCGGGCCTGTGGACCCGCGTACTGCCCGCCTGAATGCCGTTACAACTTTTTGGCGGCGCCCTTTACGGGTTTTGGCGTCCTCGTTCGACATAGGGAATGACACCCCCCGTTTGAACCAGGATCGCCTACGTCATGTCCCGCTCTGCCCGCCCCACCCCGACGCGCCTTCTGCGCCTGCTTCCGCTGTGCGCCGCGCTGGCGCTTGCCCCTGCCGTGCATGCCCAGTCCGCCCGCGTGACGGTCGAACAGGCCGCCGCGCCGCTCGAGACCGCCTTGAACCAGTACGCCGCGTCGGCGCGGGTGACGCTGTCGTTCGATCCGTCGCTCACCGCTGGCCGCCAGGCGCCCGCGCTGCACGGGGCTTACCCGGTCGCGGAGGGCTTTGCGGCGCTGCTGGCAGGCAGCGGCCTGATCGCCGAGCAGACGGGCGAACGCCACTTCGTCATCCGGCCGGCCGCACCGGCGGTCAGCACGCTGGCCCCCGTCACGGTGACGGGCGACTCGGCGGCCGAACGCTACAACCCGCCGACCACGGTGGGTTCCAAGACGCCGCTCACGCAGCGCCAGATTCCCCAGTCGATCAGCGTGGTCACGCAGGAGCGCATGCGCCAGCAGGCCATGCAGACGCTGGACGACGCGATGCGCAATACGGCGGGCGTCACCGTCGAACGCCGCGACAACAGCCGCTCGATCTTCCATTCGCGCGGCTTTGACATGACGTCGTATCAGATCGACGGCATTCCGACGCAATACGACTGGCGCATGCTGTCCTCGACGGACCTGGCCATCTACGACCGCGTCGAGGTCCTGAAAGGCCCGGCGGGCCTGTACAACGGCGCGGGCGGGCTGGGCGGCGCGATCAACCTGGTCCACAAGCGCCCGCAAAAGGAATTCGGCTTCGAAGGCAGCGTCTCGGCCGGCTCGTGGGACAACTACCGCTCCGAGGTCGACCTGACCGGCGGCCTGAACGCGGATGGCTCGCTGCGCGGACGGCTGGTCGGCGTCTACCAGGACCGCCGCTTCTTCTACGACAAGACCAACGAGCAACATTCCGTGCTATACGGCGCGCTGGCGTATGACTTCACGCCGCGCACGACGCTGACGGTGGGCGGCGGCCGCCAGGAGCGCGACATCCACGCGTCGATGTGGTCCATCCCGGCGCTCATGACCGTCGGACCCGGCGGCCAACCCAGTTTTTCGCTGGCCGACATCAAGCGTTCCACCTTCATCGGCGCCGACTGGAACCGTGACCAGTTCACGTCCACCGAAGCCTTTGCCGACGTGGAGCATCGCCTGGACAATGGCTGGACGGCCAAGCTATCCGGCCGCTATGCCGAAAACAAGCTGGACCGCGAACAGGCGTATGGCTGGGGGCCGGCCAATACCTCGAATAACCTGATCCAGCTGCTGTCGGCCAAGGGCCCGACGCGGCAGGCGCAGACGTCCTACGACGCCTACGCCGACGGCCCCTTCCAGCTGTTCGGCCGCCAGCACAATCTGACGCTGGGCGCCAACTACACCGACTCGCGCTTTGACAACGCGTGGAACTATCCGACGCCGAACTGGGCGCCGCGCATCGACATCACGAACCCGCGCTCGGACTTCGACCGTCTGGACTATGCCTTCAACAACAGCAACCATGCGCGCACCAAGCAATGGGGCCTCTACAGCAACCTGCGCCTGCGCCTGGCCGAGCCGTTGACGCTGGTGGCGGGCGGGCGCTTCAGCTGGTGGGACCTGACGTCCAATCAGCGCACGCTCACCGCGGAAAAGTCGCAGCAGGCCAACTACGACGGCAAGTTCACGCCCAACCTGGGCCTGATCTATGACCTGAACGACACCTATTCGGTCTATACCAGTTACTCCGAGATCTTCCTGCCGCAGAACGGCTACACGACGGCGGACGGCAGCATGCTCAAGCCCCTGGAAGGCAAGCAGATCGAGGCCGGCATCAAGGGCGAATACCTGGACGGCGCGCTCAATGCCTCGTTTGCGGTGTTCGAGATCCGCGACGAGAACCGCGCCACGCTCTCGCCGGATTCCACCACGGTCTACACGGCCAA
>JAEYVD010000256.1 GCA_023432075.1 Pseudomonadota bacterium
ACACCTCCAGCGCCGTCGACGTGCTGTTCGACGACGCGACGCGGCTGTTGCGCTTGCGCGGCGGCGAGATCGCCGTGCACGCGGTGGCCGATCCCGCCAGCCATCCGCGCCCGTTCATCGTGCGCACCCGGCTGGGCGATATCGAAGCCCAGGCCTCGCGCTTCTGCGTGCGCCAGGAGGGCGCACGCTGCCAGCTCAGCGTGCAGGAAGGTCGCGTACGCGTGGCCAGCACCGGACAGCCCGGGCATTACGTCGACGTATCGGCTGGCGAGCAGAGTCACCTGTCGCCCGGCGCCGTGGCCGTGGCGACGCCAGCCGACCCGCACGCCCGCGACTGGCTGCGCGGCGTGCTGTACGCCAGCGCGTTGCGGCTGGATGCCTTTGCGGCCGAACTCGGCCGTTACCGGCAGGGCATCCTGCGCTGTGATCCGGACATCGCGCACCTGCGCATCTCCGGCGCCTTCCAGTTGCACGACACCGACGCGGTGCTGGCCGCGCTGCCTGCGACCTTGCCCGTGCAGGTGCGCTACCGCACACCGTACTGGGTCACGATAGCGCCTCGCGACGCCGCGGCGTGAGGGCGGGCGAAGACATGGCAGGCCGCTTTCATGTTGTGTTGCCGAGCGCGATTTCCACTGCGCCAGAATTTTTTCAAATGCGGCTGTCCGGTTTTGCATTCACGAGGGTCATGGTCTGTATGGGCACACGGATGCCGATACCTGTTGGATCGAAAGGACGACCATGGCTTACTACCCCGCCGGCCGCGCAAGCGGCTCCCGACCAGCCCGAGGCGCGCAATGCCGGCTGACCCGTCTGACCGCCGCCGTGCACGCGGCGCTGGCCTTGTCCGCGGCAATCGCCGCGATGCTGCCGATGTCTGCCGCGCAGGCGCAGGGGGCCGCGGCGGCGCAGGCTGGCGCGCGCGGTTACAGCATCCCGGCCGGGGCGCTGGCAGACGCGTTGCCGCGCTTTGCGGACAGCGCCGGCGTGACCGTGCTGTTCGATGCGGCGCTGGTGGGGCAACGGCGCACCGCGGGATTGCAAGGGGCGTACTCCGTGCATGATGGATTCTCGCGTCTTTTGGCGGGCAGCGGACTGGGCGTGCAGGAACGCAGCGCGGGCGTCTTCGTGCTGCAGGCGCTGCCGCAGGGCGGCGTGACGCAGCTTGCGCCGGTGCGGATCGACGGCGAAGCCGCTGTCGTCACGCCGGCCTGGGACACCAGCACCGACCGCCGCCGCATGGACGATTTGCAGATCCGGAACTGGACCGACCTGGGCCGGCGCGCCGAACCGGGCGTGAGCTTCAACCGCCAGAGCAACAGCATCAACATCCGCGGCCTGGATCAGGACCGCGTGCTGACCCGCGTGGACGGCATCCGCCTGCCCTGGCTGGACGATGGCGCGCGCGGCGTGAAGGGCGGCCTGGAAGCCGTAGACTTCAACAGCCTGTCGCGCCTGGATATCGTGCGCGGTGCGGATGCGACCGGCGGCGGCTCCGGCGCCATCTCGGGCATTGCCGACCTGCACACACTGAATCCGGCGGACCTGCTGAGTGACGGCAAGACCTTGGGCGCGCTCGCCAAGACCGACTACGACTCGGCCGACAACAGCTGGGGCGCCAACGCCGCGCTGGCCGGCCAGATCCACAGCAACACGTTCTGGCTGGTGCAGGCGGGCGTGCGCAACGGCCACGAGCTGGACAATCGCGGCGATGTCGGCGGCTACGGCGCCAACCGCAGCAAGCCCAGCCCGGAAGACTACGATCAGCGCAGCTTCCTTCTGAAGCTGCAGCAGCGCGTGGACGGCGCGCATCTGTTCGGGCTGACGGGCGAATACTTCAAACGCAATGCCGATATCGACAACATGTGGGAGCAAGGCCCCGGCACCAGCTACCTCATCGGCGAAAACAGCACGCGCAAGGAAACCGAACGCGAGCGGGTGTCGTTCGACTACACGTACACGGCGCCGGGCTCGGGCAGCCTCATCGACACGGCCCATGCCGTCGTGTACTGGCAGCGCGTGCGGCTGGACAACTCGCTCACCGGCATCCGCGGCGTCGACTCGCGTGCTCGCATTATTCCGGGCGATCCGTTCCGCTACGGCTTTCCCAACGGGCCTTATGGCCGCAGCAACTCGATCCAGCAGACGCTCTTTGGCGCCAGCACGGAATTGACCAAGCGCATCGCGGGCGCATCGGTGTCCCAGCTTTGGTCGTTCGGCGGCGAGTGGTACGGCAACAAGACCGAGCAGAATTCCAGCGGTTACGACAATTGCCCGGTGCTGCGCCCTGGCATGCCGGCGCCCTTCGGTCCGCGTGCGTGCGACATGCTGCATACCAACCAGGCCGACGTGCCGCAATCCAAGGGCGACCAATGGGCGCTGTGGGTGCAGGACGAGTTCAGCTTTGCCGACGGGCGCTACACGTTGGCGCCCGCGTTGCGCTATGACCATTACGAGCAACGGCCGCAGTCCACGGCCGGCTACGAAAGCAATCCCAACGCGGGCGCGCTGCCGCCCAGCAACAGCGGCAGCCGCTTCTCGCCCAAGCTGCTGGGCACGTGGCGGGCGGCCGAGCAGCTCAGCCTCTATGCGCAGTACGCCTAC
>JAEYVD010000363.1 GCA_023432075.1 Pseudomonadota bacterium
TTCGGCGTCTCGCCGACGCACGAAATGAACTGGCGATGCGAGCCGGGCACCAGCATCAGCGGGCCGTTGCACTCGTTGTTGTCGGTCAGCAGCACCGAGCAGCTGAGCGCGCGCATCGACGGCATGCCGTCCTCGACGTGCCAGGTCTCGAAGTCGGAATGCCAGTAGAACTCCTTGCCCTTGAAGCCCGGCTTCATGTTGGCGCGCGACTGGTGGATGTAGACCTCGGAACCGAGAATCTGACGCGCCACGTTGACCAGGCGCGGATCCCGCACCAGGCGGGCCAGCATGGGATTGAGCACGTGCACCAGGAAGATGGAACGCACGGCGTTGCTGCCCGGCTCGGTGATGGCCTCTTCGCGGCGCACAATGGACGGGTCGCGCGTCATGCGCTCGACCTCGGCCGACAGCGCACGCACTTCGGCCTCCGAGAACAGGTCTTCCAGCAGCAGGAAACCGTCGCGGTCGTACTGGCCCACCTGCTCGGTGGTCAGCGCGCTGGCGTACTTGCCGTCTTCATAGACAACGGGGTCCTGGCGGGAAATGATGGCGGAACTGCGATCCGTACGGGAGGCGTACGGATCCTGCGCGGGTGAGATCATGCATACCTCCTTGTTCAGGCCGCGACCGCATCGGGTAGCGCGTAGACACCTTCCTTGTCATGCACTTCCTGGCCGGTCAGCGGCGGGTTGAAGACGCAGATGACGCGCAGCGGCTCCTTGCCGCCGCACAGCCAGTGCTCGTCGTGTTCGTTCAGGGCGTAGACCACGCCGGGGCCCAGGTCATACTTCTTGCCGTCGGCAATGGTCTCGATAGAACCGTCGCCCTCGATGCACCACACGGCCTCGAGGTGGTTCTTATAGTGAATGTGCGTGCGGCCGCCCGGGAAAATGGTGGTCTCATGGAACGAGAATCCCATGCCATCCTTCTTCAGCAGCACGCGGCGGCTGACCCAGGTGTCGGTACGGACTTCGTCGGCGGTGCCGATCACATCTTTGACATTACGTACGATCATTGACGTTTTCCTCCAAATTTCAGGATGCGGGCGGACTGCCCCTCATCGGCCAACGCTTCGGCCACGCTGGCCTCGATCAGATCCAGGCCCTTGGCCAGCAGCTCTTCCTCGATCGTCAGCGCGGGCAGCAGCTTGAGCACTTCATCGTGCGCACCCGACGTTTCGATCACGACGCCCTTCTTGAAGGCGCACTGGGCGATGCGGTTGGACAGCGCCGGATTGCCGTTGGAAACCAGACCCTGGATCAGGCCGCGGCCGCGCGCGGACAGGCCGGCGTTGGGGTAGCTGTGCACCAGGTTTTCCAGCCAGTCGCCCACCAGGCGTTCCTTGCGCTGGATGTCAGCGGTGAACGCGGCGTTGGTCCAGTAGGTTTCCAGCGCTTGGGTGGCGGTGACGAACGCGAGGTTGTTGCCGCGGAAGGTGCCGCTGTGCGCGCCGGGCTTCCAGATGTCCAGCTCGGGCTTCATCAGCACCAGCGACATCGGCAGGCCGAAACCGGATAGCGACTTGGACAGCGTGATGATGTCCGGACGGATGCCAGCGGTCTCGAAGCTGAAGAACGTGCCGGTACGGCCGCAGCCGACCTGGATATCGTCCACGATCAGCAGCATGTCGTGGCGCTTGCACAGCTTTTCCAGTTCCTTGAGCCAGCGCAGCGTGGCCACGTTGACGCCGCCTTCGCCCTGCACCGTTTCCACGATGACGGCGGCCGGCTTGTCCATGCCGCTGCTCGGGTCTTCCAGCATGCGTTCCATGTAGGCCATGGTGTCCACGTCCGGACCGAAGTATCCGTCGTAGGGCATGAACGTCGTGTTGCCCAGCGCGTAGCCGGCGGCGTCACGGAACTTCATGTTGGCGGTCGCGGCAAGCGAGCCGCCGCTCACGCCGTGAAAACCGTGCGTGAACGAGATCACGTTGGGACGGCCCTTGACCTGGCGCGCGATCTTCAGCGCGGCTTCGACGGCATTGGTGCCGGTCGGACCGGTGAATTGCAGCGTGTACTGCCAGTTGCGCGGCTTGAGCAGCACGCGATCCACCGTCTCCAGGAAACGCTTCTTCGCACTGGTGGCCATGTCCAGGCCGTGGACGACACCGTCCGCCTGCACATACTCCAGCAGCTTTTCCTTGAGAACAGGATTGTTGTGGCCGTAGTTCAGCGTGCCTGCGCCGCTGAAGAAGTCGATGTATTCGGCGCCATCCTCATCGATGAGCGTCGAGCCCCGGGCCTGATTGAATATCACGGGAAACGACCGGATGTAGCCCCGCACCTCAGACTCCATACGGTCAAAGATCTTCAAGTCCATGATTAATCCTCCCTTTTCATCTCATAAATTGACGGACGGCCTGATCCACCCGGGTGCGGCAAGCGCACCCGGACAGCAGAATCGTCCCGGTAAACCGATAAGACCGTCAGGCCTGTACCACCCCTACGGGGATGGCAAGGCGAACGGGCCTATCCTCAAGAGCATCTCGTCGTCGTGATCCGCGCCGCCGAACAATTGCCGGTCGAAGAACGGCTGTTCGGAAACGTGGGCGCCCACCTCGGCGGCCAAGCCGGCAAAGGTGCGGCGCGAAGCCTGGTTGTCAGGCCCCACCGTGGTTTCAAGATAGCGGACATGCGCCAGGCTCTTGCGCTGCAAGAGTTCCCGGAGCATGGCGCGGCCAAGGCGTTGGCCGCGAGCGCGGGCGTGCACCGCAACCTGCCAGACGAACAGGACGTCAGGGCGGGACGGGTCCACATAGGCGGAAATAAAACCGTTGATACGTCCTCCGGCGCTTTCAGCCAGGACGCAGGTGTCGCGAAAGTGCTCGCACAGGAGCAGGTACGCGTAGAGGGAATTCAGGTCGAGTGGCGGGCACTCGGAAATGAGGCGGTGGATCGCGGCGCCGTCTTTGCGGTCGGGCAGACGCATGGTATGGGTCTGCGCGCTGACCGCCGGCGCCACGGCACTTGAGAGTGTGGGGGTGTCCAGTTCGTTTTTCTTCATGCGACGATTCCCGATTCTGGTGGTGCCCCGCCCGTGGGCACTTCTAGGATGGGCGACGACACGTCTCCATGCGTGTCGACTGCGGCCTGACCATCCTGTTCCATGAGCGTCACGATGCGCTCCAGGGACAGGGTGATGGTGGCCTGTTCCAATTCCGGCAAGGCATTGAGCGCGTCAGCCAGATGCTTTTGCAGCGGCGACGGCGCGCCTTGCGCCAATTCACGTCCCGCCTCCGTGGCGGTGACAAATACGATGCGGCGGTCTTCACGGCCCCGCTCGCGGCGGATCAGCGCCTTGTCTTCCAGCCGATCCAGGATGCCGACCACCGTGCTGGGGCTGACGTGCATCTCGCGGCTGATCGCCGTGGCCGTCATGGGGCCGTTGGCGATCACGGTGCGCAGGCACATCAGCTGCGGGGCAGTAATGTGGCTGACCGCGGACAACTGTCGCGAATGCAGCGCGATCGAACGCGTGATGCGGCGCAGGGCTCGCAAAATGCGCAGGTCGTACTGCTGAGATGTTTCGGATTTCGCGGCGTCGGTCATGGTTGCGGGTGGTTCGGACAAAATCATTTCTACACGAATGATATGCGCCCGATTTATTCGAGTCAAACAAAAACCCCGGCACGATGTAAATAAATGAACGCTGATTTGGCGAGGATGACGGCACTATGACTGGACTTGCCGCGCGGCGGATCCAGCATGGATGCGGCTGTGCGCGGGGTGGCGCCTAGGTCTTACCCGGATAAAAAACATATGTTTTGTTCATGATGTTTTATTTATCATATGTTTTTACCTCACCGGTCTACGCCGCACTCATGCCCTTGCCCCCTTCCCTCCTCGCCGCCCTTCAGGAAAAGCTGGAACAACTGCCGCCCGAATTGCAGCGGGCCGCGCAGTGGGTGGCGGCCAATCCCGCCCAGGTGGGGCTTTGGTCGATGCGCCGGCAAGCGCAGGCGCTGGGCGTGGCGCCGGCCACGATGTTGCGATTGGCCCGCGCGGTGGGCTATGCCAGTTACAAGGATTTCCGCCAGCCGTTCCAGGACACGCTGGCGGGGCGCGGCGAGCCGGGAATGCGCGATCGCGCCGCCGCCTTGCAGGCCGCGTCAAGCGATGTCACCGAACCTGGCCCGGACACGTTGACCGACCTGCAAGTCCAAGCCCTGTCGTCGGTATGCTCACTGAATTCGACGCAAGCGTTCGACGCGGCGGTGCAGACCCTGCTGAACGCGCATCAGGTCGGCTTTCTGGGCACGCGCTCGGCCTTCGGCATCGCATTCCAGATGCGTTACGCCTATCAGCTCGTGCGCCGCAACAGCGTCCTTATAGACGGGCTGGGCGGCGCGCCCGCCGAGCAGGCTGACAATCTGGGCGCGGGCGACGCGCTGATCGTCATCTCGCAGGCGCCCTATTCCACCGCCACCGTCCAGCTCGCGCGCCTGGCTGCCCAGCGCGGCGTGGCGCTGGTGGCGCTGACCGACGATCCGCTTTCGCCGCTTGCGCTGGACGCCCGGCACATCCTGCGCTTTGCCCCGACCGACCGCGAGGGGGTACAGGCGCAGCCAGCGCGCCAGGGACCGGGCTCGTTCTTTCACACGACGGCCGGACTGCTCGGGCTGGCCGAACACCTGATCGCCCGTCTGACGGCACGCGGGGGTCAAGCCGTGCTGGACCGGCTGGCCGAGGTGGAGCAGCGCCTGCGGGCCGACAACGTTTACTGGACCGGCGCCCCCGCGCGCCGCCAAGGCCAGGCCTTCGGGCCGGCTACCCCCTCAACCTGACCCAGGAACTTCGCAGCATGAGCCAAACGCACGTCCTGCATCGCTCCCTCCGACATACCCCTGCCGTCGCCGTGCGCGGCCAGGGCGTCTGGATCCATGACAGCGCCGGCCGCGCGTATCTTGACGGGTCCGGCGGCGCGGCAGTGTCGTGCCTGGGGCACAACCACCCCGACGTCCAGGCCGCGCTGCACGCGCAGGTGGACGCGCTGGCCTATGCCCACACCAGCTTCTTTACGACCGAGGTCGCGGAAAAGCTGGCGGCCCGGCTCGTGGCCGACGCCCCGGCAGGCACATCGCATGCCTACTTCGTGTCTGGCGGATCAGAAGCGGTGGAAGCGGCGCTGAAGATGGCGCGCCAGTATTTCGTCGAAATCGGCCAGCCGCAGCGCCGCCACATCATCGCGCGGCGGCAGAGCTATCACGGCAATACGCTGGGCGCGCTGGCGGTCGGGGGCAATGCGTGGCGGCGCGCGCAGTTTGCGCCGCTGCTCATCGAGGTCGAACACGTGTCGCCCTGCTATGCCTATCGCGACCAGCACAGCCGCGAAACCGCCGAGCAGTACGGCGAACGGCTGAGCGAGGAACTGGAAGCGGCCATCCAGCGCCTCGGCCCCGACTCGGTGATGGCATTCGTGGCGGAACCCGTGGTGGGCGCCACGTCCGGCGCAGTGACGGCCGTGCCCGGCTATTTCCGCCGGATCCGCGAGGTCTGCGACCGTCACGGCGTGCTGTTCATCGCCGACGAGGTCATGTGCGGCATGGGCCGGACCGGCACCCTGTATGCCGTCGAACAAGAAGGCGTGACGCCGGATCTCATCACCATTGCCAAGGGCCTGGGCGGCGGCTACCAGCCCATCGGCGCGGTCATGGCGCAGCAGCACATCGTGCAGGCCATGCAGCAAGGCAGCGGCTTTTTCCAGCACGGCCACACCTATCTTGGCCATGCGCTGGCCTGCGCGGCCTCGCTGGCGGTGCAGGACGTGATCCGGCGCGACGGGCTGCTGGAGCGGGTGCGGGTGATGGGCGCAGGCCTTGCGCAGCGGCTGCAGGAGGCGCTGGGCGACCATCCGCACGTCGGAGATATCCGTGGCCGGGGCCTTTTCATGGGCGTGGAACTGGTCCGGGACCGCGCCACCAAACAGACCTTCGATCCAGATCTGGCGCTGCATGCGCGGATCAAGCGCGAGGCCATGGCGCGGGGGCTGATGGTCTATCCCATGGGCGGCACGATCGATGGCCGCCAGGGCGATCACGTGCTGCTTGCGCCGCCCTTCATCATTTCTGAGGACGAACTGGACCAACTGACCGATCGGCTGACCGGCGCCATCGACGCCGCCATCGCGCAGTCGGGCGACTAGACGCCGGCCGTTGAAGCGGGCTCGAAAGACCCGCTTTGCGCAGGTTCGGTCAGCCTGCCGACGCGCGGCGCCAGGGCGGCCAGGCACCGATCGTGAGCGCGCGCAGGAACCATTCGACGGGTCCGTAGGCGTGGCGCCGCAACCACCATGCGGACAGCGGCAGCTGGGCGGCAAAGATGACCACCGCGGCGAGGAACGCGGCCAGGGGCGGCACGGCGGCATACAGCCGCAACCCCCAGGCCGTGAAGAGGAATGCGCAGACGACCGACTGCATCAGGTAATTGCTCAGCGCCATCCGTCCCGCCGGCGCCAGCCACGCC
>JAEYVD010000494.1 GCA_023432075.1 Pseudomonadota bacterium
CAGGCCAAGGGGCTGTACGTGGTGTCCAACATCCAGGTCAATACCGACCTCGTCAATGTGGCCGAATTCCGGGACCTGGTGATCAAGCACGAGGGCGGCGCCGTCGTCCGGCTGGGCGACGTGGCGACCGTGGAACTGGGGGCGGCGTCCACCGATTCGAGCGGCCTGATGGACGGCGAGCCGGCTGTGTACTTCGGCCTGAACGCGACGCCGGTCGGCAATCCGCTGGTCATCGTCAAGCGCCTGAACGAGCTGCTGCCCAACATCAAGCAGAACCTGCCGCCGGGCACCAGCGTGCAGGTGCCGTTCGAGTTGACCCGGTTCATCAGCGCCTCGATCGATGGCGTGACACAGACCCTGCTGGAAGCCATCGTCATCGTGGTGGCGGTGATCTTCCTGTGTCTGGGCTCGCTGCGCGCGGTGCTGATTCCGGTCGTCACCATTCCGCTGTCCATGCTGGGCGGCGCGGCCATCATGGCCCTCTTTGGCTTCAGCGTGAACCTGCTTACCTTGCTGGCCATGGTGCTGGCCATCGGCCTGGTGGTGGACGACGCCATCGTTGTTGTCGAGAACGTGCACCGCCACATCGAGGAGGGCAAGTCGCCCGTGCGCGCGGCGTTGATCGGCGCCCGGGAGGTGGCTGGTCCGGTGATCGCCATGACCATCACGCTGGCCGCCGTCTACGCGCCGATCGGGCTGATGGGCGGACTGACCGGCTCGCTTTTCAAGGAGTTCGCCTTCACGCTGGCCGGCGCGGTGGTGGTGTCCGGCGTGATCGCGCTGACCCTGTCGCCGGTGATGAGCTCGTTTCTTCTGAATGGCCGGGTCGCCGACGGTTGGATGGCCCGCAAGGCCGAGCACTTTTTCGGCCGCCTGGGCGAGGCCTACGGCCGCGTGCTGGATGTGTCGCTGCATCATCGCTGGGTCACCGGCGTGCTGGCGGTGGTCGTGTTGGCCAGCCTGCCGTTCCTGTACAACGCCGCGCAACAGGAGCTGGCGCCCGTCGAGGACCAGTCCACGGTGCTGACCGCCATCAAGTCGCCGCAGCAGGCCAACATCGATTACGTCGAAAAGTTCGGCAAGAAGTGGGACGACGTGATGAAGACGCTGCCCGAGCAGAAGGGGCGGTGGCTGATCAACGGGTCCGACGGCGTCTCCAACAGCATCGGGGGCGTGAACTTCGTGGACTGGCAGGACCGCACGCGCTCGGCCGACGAGATCCAGGCCGACATGCAATCCATGGCGAATCGGGTCGAAGGCAGCAATATCTTTGCCTTCCAGCTGCCGTCGCTGCCCGGGTCCACCGGGGGGCTGCCCGTGCAGATGGTGTTGATGAGCGCGTCCGACTACGCCGTGGTCTTTGACGCCATGGAAGGCCTGAAGAAGGCCGCGCGGGAAAGCGGCCTTTTCATGGTGGTGGACAGCGACCTGGACTACAACAACCCCGTCGTGCAGCTGAAGGTGGACCGCAGCAAGGCCAACAGCCTGGGCGTCACCATGAAGGCCATCGGCGATACGCTGGCGGTGCTGGTGGGCGAGAACTACGTGAATCGCTTCGGCATGGACGGGCGTTCCTATGACGTCATTCCGCAAAGCCTGCGCGAACAGCGCATCTCGCCGCAGGCGCTGGCGCAGTATCACGTCAAGAGCGCCTCGGGGGCGCAGGTGCCGCTGTCCAACCTGGTGTCGGTGTCGATGGGCGTGGAGCCCAACAAGCTCACGCAGTTCAACCAGCTGAATGCCGCCACATTCCAGGCGATTCCCATGCCGGGCGTCACGATGGGCGATGCCGTGCAGTTCCTCACGCGCGAGGCGCAGTCGTTGCCGGCGGGTTTCAGCTACGACTGGCAGTCCGACGCGCGGCAATTCACGCAGGAGGGCTCGGCGCTGATGATCACCTTCATCTTCGCCATCATCGTCATCTACCTGGTGCTGGCCGCCCAGTACGAAAGCCTGCGCGATCCCTTCATCATCCTGGTAAGCGTGCCCATGTCGATCTGCGGCGCGCTGATTCCGCTGGCGCTGGGCTTGGCCACGGTCAACATCTATACGCAGATCGGCCTGGTGACGCTGATCGGGCTGATCAGCAAGCACGGGATCCTCATGGTGGAGTTCGCCAACGAGATGCAGGTCAGTCATGGGCTGGACCGGCGCGCGGCGATGGAAGCGGCCGCGCGCATCCGCCTGCGTCCCATCCTGATGACCACGGCGGCGATGGTCATGGGGCTGATTCCGCTGCTGTTCGCCACCGGCGCCGGCGCGCACAGCCGCTACAGCCTGGGACTGGTCATCGTGGTCGGGCTGCTGGTCGGCACGCTCTTCACGCTGTTCGTGCTGCCCACCGTCTACACCGTGTTTGCCCGGGACCACCGCGCCGCCAACGAGCCGCCGCGCGCCCGCGAACTGGCGCAAGCCGACGCCGAGGACGCGCGCGCCGCGGTCCAGCACTGAGGAATCGATCATGGATAAGCCACACTTTTTTCCCCGCCTCTTTCGCGGCGCCGCCGTGCTGCTGGCGGCCTTGGCCGCCGCTGGCTGCGCCGTCGGGCCCGACTACCGGCAGCCCAGCCCGGCGCCCGTGGTGCTGACCAGTCCCGAGCAGACGCTGTTTTCCACCGATCAGGTCCAGCGCGACTGGTGGAAGCAACTGCAGGACCCGCAGCTGGATCGCCTGATCGACATGGCGCTCGCTCGCAACCTGGACATCCGCATCGCTCAGGCCCGCCTTGCCGAATCGCGCGCGGTGCTTGACGAAAAGGAACTGGACAAGCTGCCGGCCGTAACGCTGGGCGGCGGCTACGAGCGCAGCCTGTCGCAGGCCAACCCCGGCGTCACGGGCCAGCGCAATCTGGCCGAGAGCTACCGGGCGGGCTTTGACGCAGCCTGGGAGGTGGATCTCTTTGGCAGGCTGCGCCGCGCGGCCGAGGGCGCCGCGGCCCGTAGCGAGGCGCAGGCTGCCGACCTGGCGCAGGCGCGCATCGTGGTCGCGGCCGAAGTCGCGCGTAATTATTTCGAACTGCGCGGCGCCGAGCAGCGGCTGGCCGTGGCGCGCGCCAACCTGGCCAGCCAGGAGGACAGCCTGCGCGTGACCCAGGCGCTGGTCTCGGCCGGCCGTGGCGACGAAGGAGACCTCGCCAGTGCGCGGGCCGAACTCGACACCGTGCGGGCCAGCGTACCGGTCCAGGAGACCGCGCGCCGGCTGGCGCGCTACCGGATCGCGGTCCTGGCGGCGCTGCGTCCAGTGGAGCTGGGCGCGCTGGACGCCGGGCAGCCGCTTGCGCCGCTGACGGCGCGGCTGCCCATCGGCGATGTGGGCGACTTGCTGTCGCGGCGGCCGGACGTGCTGGCCGCCGAACGCAACCTGGCCGCAGCCAACGCCGATGTGGGGGGTCGCCACGGCCGAGCTGTACCCGCGCATCGACCTGGGGGGCTTCCTGGGATTCGTCGCGCTGCGCGGCGCGGACTTCGGCTCGGCCGCCAGCCGCGGGTTCGGCGTCGCGGCGAGCGCCAACTGGCCCGCGTTCCACCTGCCGTCGGCCCTGGCCCGCAAGCGCGGGGCCGAGGCGCGCCTGGAAGGCGAGGCCGCGCGCTACGAGCAGGCGGTCCTGCGCGCGGTCGAGGAAGTGGAGTCGGCGCTGGCCGAGTACGGGCAGACGCAGCAGCGACTGGGCAGCCTGGCGCAGGCCGCCGCTCACAGCGGGCGGGCCACGGAACTGGCCCGGCTGCGTTACCGCGAGGGCAGCACGCCTTATTTGACCGTGCTGGATGCGCAGCGTACGCTTTTGCGCGCCCAGGACGCCGTGGCCGTGGCGGAAGCCGAATCCTATACACGGCTCATTGCGCTCTATAAAGCGCTGGGCGGCGGCTGGCAGGCGCAGCCAGCCGTGGCACCATAGGAACCTTCATCCGGAGCATCGATACCCCCCATGTCTGACAGCCTGTCCCAACCGGCCGCCGCATTGCCGCACCAGCCTGCGGACCGCGTCCTCATGACCCTGAAGACCCGCGGGCCGCAATCCATTGCGGTCATCGCGCGGGCCATGGATGTGACGGCCGAGGCGGTGCGCCAGCAGATGACGCGCCTGCACGCCGACGGGCTGGTCGACGCCGAAAGCCGCAGCGCGGGCCGCGGGCGGCCTACCCAGATTTGGTTCCTGACCGCGGCCGGACACGGGCGCTTTCCGGACACGCATGCCGAGATGACGGTGCAGATGATCGCGGCGGTGCGCCAGGTGTTCGGCGACGAAGGCATCGACAAGCTGGTGCAGGTGCGCGAAAACGCCATGCTCAACGTCTACCAGCAGGCCATGCAGGACGCGCCGGACCTGAAGGCGCGGCTCGAACGGCTGGTCGACGTGCGCAGCGCAGAGGGCTACATGGCGGAACTGCGCGAGGACGAGGCCGGATTCGTCTTCATCGAGAACCACTGCCCCATCTGTTCGGCCGCCAAGGCCTGTATGGGCTTTTGCCGCAGCGAGCTGGAACTGTTCCGCAAGGTGCTGGGCGAGGGCGTTCAGGTCGATCGCGAAGAACATATCCTGGCCGGCGCGCGGCGCTGCGCCTACCGCGTCAGCGAACGGTCATGACGCTCAAGCAGCTCGAAGCCTTCTACTGGGCGGCCACCTGCGCCAGTTTCGCCGTGGCGGCCGAGCGGCTTCACCTGTCGGTGTCCTCGCTTTCCAAACGCATCACGGAACTGGAAGAGGGGCTGGGCCAGCCCCTCTTTGACCGCAGCGGCCACAAGGCCGTGCTGACCGACGCGGGCCAGCGCCTGGTGCCGCAGGCGCGCGGCTTGCTCGCCGCCGCGGACCAGATCCGCGCGTCCATGACCGAGACGCCGGGCCTGCGCGGCCGCTGCCGCTTCGGTGTGGGCGAACTTACCGCGCTCACGTGGCTGCCGCAGCTGATACGCGCCGTGCGCGCCGCCTATCCCGAGCTGGTGCTGGAGCCCTACGTCGACATCGGCCAGGTGCTGGAGCAACGCGTCGCGGACGGTGAGCTGGATTTCGCCGTGATCGCCGGCCGGTCGTCCCGCGCCGGCATTGCCTCCTCGCCCATCGGCGAGGCGCGTTTTTCCTGGGTCGCCGCGCCGGCGGTGCTGCAGCCCGGCGATACCGCCATGACCATGGCCCTCTTGGCCCGGCTGCCGCTTGTGACCCTGCCCGAGGGCGCGGGCACCACGCGCATCATCGACTACTGGCTGGGCGGGCGCCAGGCCGCGGGCGAGCGCCTCTGCTGCAACAACTGGGGCGCCATCGTGGGGTTGCTGATCGAAGGCACCGGCGTGGGGTTGCTGCCCAGTCATTGGGCCGGGAAACTCCAGGCCGAAGGCAGCCTGCGCGTCCTGCACGGCGACCCCGAGCTGGCCGCGCTGCCTTACGCGTTCCAGTACCGGCGCGATGACGCCCGGCCGCTGGTCGACCTGCTGCGCGACACGGTCGCCGCCTCGGCCGATTTCTCGGCCCCGTGCCGTCTGCCCTGAGGCATTCGTCCGCAAGGCGGCCGCCACGGGCGTATAGTGGGCGGCGCGCCCATCGCCGGTCTATACAATCGCCGCGCGCCTGGCGCAGAATCCAGCAACAACGTGCGCACGAGGGGGATGGGCCCGGCGATGCGGCACGACCCGGGGTCTGTTCCTCCCTGCCAGGCGGTGCGCCCGCGC
>JAEYVD010000686.1 GCA_023432075.1 Pseudomonadota bacterium
CGTCGGCGTCGCCGCCGTTCTCGCCGGCCCACATGGCGCCAAAGACCTCGCGGGCGATCTTGTTGGAGATCGTGCCGTCGATGATGCGGCCGATCAGGGCCGCCAGCGCGGGCGCGGCGACGGGCGATTCGGCGATGGTTTTTTCTTCCTTGTTGAGCACGGCGGCGACTTCGCCCATGACCCAGTTGGACGCAAGTTTGGCCTGACCGGCCGGCAGCGCGTGCGCCACGGCCTCAAAGTAGGCGGCCAGGTCGCGGCTGACGGTCAGTTGGGCGGCGTCGTAGGCGGGCAGGCCGTATTCCGATTCAAAGCGTGCGCGCTGGGCGGCCGGCAGTTCAGGCATGGCGGCGCGGACCTCGTCCACCCAGTCGCTGGAGATCACCAGCGTGGGCAGGTCGGGGTCGGGGAAGTAGCGGTAGTCGTGCGCGTCTTCCTTGCTGCGCATGCTGCGCGTTTCGTCGCGGTCGGCGTCGTACAGGCGGGTTTCCTGCACCACCGTGCCACCGTCTTCGATCAGTTCGATCTGGCGGCGCGCTTCGTAAACGATGGCGCGTTCCAGGAAGCGGAACGAGTTGACGTTCTTGATCTCGGTGCGGGTGCCGAATTCCTTCTGGCCCACCGGGCGCACCGACACGTTGGCGTCGCAGCGGAACGAGCCTTCCTGCATGTTGCCATCGCAGATGCCCAGCCACACGACCAGGCTGTGCAGCGCGCGCGCATAGGCCACGGCCTCGGCGGCAGAACGCATTTCAGGCTCGGTCACGATTTCCAGCAGCGGGGTGCCGGCGCGGTTCAGGTCAATGCCGCTGGCCGCGGCGCCATTGGCCAGGTTGAAGTCGTCGTGCAGGGACTTGCCGGCGTCTTCCTCCAGGTGGGCGCGCGTCAGGTTGACGGTCTTTTCTTCTTCGCCCACGAAGAACGACAGCGAGCCGCCCACCACCACGGGCAGCTCGTACTGGCTGATCTGGTAGCCCTTGGGCAGGTCAGGGTAGAAGTAGTTCTTGCGCGCAAAGACCGAGCGCGGCGCAATCTTGGCGCCCACGGCCAGGCCGAAGCGGATGGCGCGTTCGGCCGCGCCGCGGTTCATGACCGGCAGGCTGCCCGGCAGGGCCAGGTCGACTTCATTGGCCTGCGTGTTGGGCGCGGCGCCGAATTGCGTGCTGCTGCCCGAAAAGATCTTGGAGTCCGTGGAAAGCTGCGTGTGCGTTTCCAGGCCGATGACGATTTCCCAGTTCATGTTCTCAGCCTTGCTGGACAGGGGCACGCTGATGCCAGTCCGTCACGTGTTGGTAGCGGTCGGCGATGGCCAGCAGGCGGCCTTCGTCGAAGTAGTTGCCGATGATCTGCAGGCCGATGGGGCGATTTTGTTTTTCGCCTCCGAAACCGCAGGGGATCGACATGGCGGGCAGGCCTGCCAGGCTGACGCCCAGCGTGTAGACGTCGGCCAGCCAGTCGGCGGTCGGGTCGTCGCGGTTGTCGCCGATGTTCTTGGCGACCGTGGGCGTGACCGGTCCCATGATGACGTCGCACTGGTCCGCAAAGGCGCGCTGGAAGTCCTGCGCGATCAGGCGGCGCAGGCGCTGCGCTTGCAGGTAGTAGGCGTCGTAATAGCCGTGGGACAGCACGTAGGTGCCGATCAGGATGCGGCGCTTGACCTCGTCGCCGAAACCTTCGGCGCGCGACCGGCTGATCATCTCGTTCAGGTCGCCGTACTGCTTGGCGCGGTGGCCGTAGCGCACGCCGTCGTAGCGCGCCAGGTTGCTGGACGCTTCGGCGGGGGCGATCACGTAGTACGCCGGAATGGCCAGCTCGGTGCGCGGCAGCGAGACCGGCACGCGAACGGCGCCCAGCGCCTCGAACTGCTCAAGCGCGGCCTGCACGGCGGCGGCCACATCGGCCGCCAGGCCGGCGCCAAAATATTCCTCGGGTACGCCGATGCGCAGGCCCTTCAATGGCTGGCTGCCGGCGGCGTCGAAGCGCCCTTGCGCGGCGTCGAAGTCGCGGCGCACGCGGCCGGGCTCGTTGGCGGCGCCGTCGCACTTTTCAAGGCTGGTGGCGTCGCGCGGGTCAAAGCCGCTGATGACGTCCAGCAGTTCGAGCAGGTCGCGGCTGCTGGGGGCCAGCGGGCCGGCCTGGTCCAGGCTGGAGCCGAAGGCCACCATGCCGTAGCGGGACACGGTGCCATAGGTGGGCTTGATGCCGCTCACGCCGCACAGGGCGGCGGGCTGGCGAACCGAGCCGCCGGTGTCGGTGCCGGTGGCGGCAGCGACCAGACGGGCGGCCACGGCGGCGGCCGAACCGCCCGACGAGCCGCCGGGCACGGCAGCGTGGTCCCACGGGTTCTTCACGGCGCCGTAGGCGGAATTCTCGTTGCCGGAGCCCATCGCGAATTCGTCGCAGTTCAGCTTGCCAATCGAGACCGCGCCAGCGGCTTGCAGGCGCTCCACGACGGTGGCGTCGAACGGGCTGGTGTAACCCTCGAGCATCTTGCTGCCCGCGGTGGTGCGCCAGCCGCGCGTGACGAAGGCGTCTTTGTGGGCGATCGGGACGCCCGTCAGCGGACCGGCGGTGCCGGCCGCCAGCGCGGCGTCGGCCGCGCGCGCCTGAGCCAGCGTCAATTCGGCGTCAATATGTAAAAAGCTGTTCAGGCCGCTGGCCGCTTCGGCGGCCGACAAGGCGCTTTGCGCCAGGTCGACGGCACTGACTTCGCGTTGGGCGAGGGCCGCGCGCAGGGCGGCGATCCCCTCGAACTGGGTGTGCAGGGCAGGTTTCGTCATGACTTATTCCAGGACCTTGGGAACCAGGAACAGGCCGTCCTGGGCATCCGGCGCATTGGCCAGCAGTTCCTCGCGGCGGGCTGGCGAGCCGGCTTCGGTCACGGCGTCTTCACGCAGGCGCAATACGATGTCTTCGTGGGCGGACAAGGGATGGGCCAAGGGTTCCACGCCCTGCGTATCGACGGACTGGAGCCGTTCGATCAAGTGGAGGATGCCGTTGAGTTCGGCCTGCGCGACGGTGCGCTGGTCGGGGGTCAGTTCGATTCTGGCCAGCCGGGCAATGCGGGCCACATCTGTGTCGTTGAGCGCCATGGGGGATTGCAAAAATCGGTAAGCGAAGGCCGCGGGGCGGGAGTGGGCAGTATGCACATGCCAAACCCGTTACAAAGCTTGAATAGCCTGCATTTATGCGCTATTTCCGGGGAAATTATAAGTTATGATTCACGGTTTAATCGCCGTGATGACAGGCGGACCCGTCGTTTTACGGGCCAAACGCCCCGCGGCTTGACCCCAATTCCCCCCAGAATTTAGCTGAGCTCCCATGTTCGGATTCCTGCGCAGTTATTTTTCCAGCGATATGGCGATTGACCTCGGTACCGCCAATACGCTGATTTACGTCCGCGGCAAGGGCATCGTTCTCGATGAACCCTCCGTGGTCGCAATCCGTCATGAAGGCGGGCCCCACGGCAAGAAGATCATTCAAGCCGTCGGGCACGAAGCCAAGCAGATGCTCGGCCGCGTTCCCGGCAATATCGAGGCCATCCGGCCCATGAAGGACGGCGTGATTGCCGACTTCACGGTCACCGAGCAGATGCTCAAGCAGTTCATCCGCATGGTGCACCCCCGCAACATGCTGGCGCCCAGCCCGCGGATCATCGTCTGCGTTCCCTGCGGTTCCACCCAGGTTGAACGCCGCGCCATCCGCGAATCGGCGCTTGGCGCCGGCGCTTCCCACGTGTTCCTGATCGAAGAACCCATGGCCGCCGCCATCGGCGCCGGCCTGGCCGTGTCCGACGCCAGCGGCTCGATGGTTGTCGACATCGGCGGCGGCACCACCGAAGTGGCCGTCATCTCGCTGGGCGGCATGGTCTACAAGGGTTCCGTGCGCGTCGGCGGCGACAAGTTCGACGAGGCCATCGTCAACTACATCCGCCGCAACTACGGCATGCTGATCGGCGAACCCACGGCCGAACTGATCAAGAAGGAAATCGGCTCGGCGTTCCCGGGTTCCGAAGTCCGCGAAATCGAAGTCAAGGGCCGCAACCTGGCCGAAGGCGTGCCGCGCAGCTTCACGGTCTCGTCCAACGAGATCCTGGAATCGCTGACCGATCCGCTCAACCAGATCGTGTCCGCCGTCAAGATCGCCCTCGAGCAGACGCCGCCCGAACTGGGCGCCGACATCACCGACAAGGGCATCGCCCTGACCGGTGGCGGCGCGCTGCTGCGTGACCTTGACCGCCTGCTGCAAGAAGAAACCGGTCTGCCGGTCGTGGTGGCCGACGATCCCCTGACCTGCGTCGTGCGCGGTTGCGGCGAGGCGCTGGAACACCTTGAGAAACTGGGCGCCATCTTCATCAACGACTAATATTGCCCGCCAGCCCGGAGCCCCGCTTTTTTCTGGCTCCGGCCGCTGCGGGGGCCTCGGACGCGGGCGCCCGGGCTGAGATTCATGCAACGACAAGGGACTCCCCCCCTATTCAGGCGCGGCCCACCGGCAGAGGTGCGGCTGGTTGTTCTGGTCGTCCTTGCCCTGGCCCTGATCGTCATGGATTCACAATGGCGCATGCTGGAGCCGGCGCGCCGGACGATCGCCGTGGCGCTTTATCCCTTCCAGCGCGCCGTCATGGCGCCGCGCGACCTCGTCCAGCAAGTCAATGAGTGGGTCAACGCGGCCAACCTCATCCGCAGCGAAAACGAAGCCCTGCAACGCCAGCGCATCGAGCTTGCCCAGGTCGCGTCCCACGCCGCCCAGCTCGCCGCCGAAAACTCCCAGTTGCGCCGCCTGCTTGGCGTGACCGACACCGTGGCGCAGTCCGCGGTCGTGGTCGAAGTCATGTACGAACCCACCAACGCGTTCACGCAGCGCCTGGTGTTCAACAAGGGCAGCAAGGCCGGTCTTGCGCCGGGCATGCCCGTGATCGACGAAGGCGGCGTGGTCGGCCAGATCGTCCGCGTGACGCCGATGACCGCCGAGGCGGCCCTGGTCACCGACGAACAGGTCTCCATTCCCGTGCAGCTGCTGCGTAACGGACTGCGTCTGATCGCGTTCGGCGGCAATTCGCCGGGCAAGATGGAAGTGCGCTACCTGGCGGCCAATGCCGACATCAAGGAAGGCGATACTATTGTCACCAGCGGCGTCGGTGGTCTCTTTCCCGCTGGCCTGCCCGTGGCCAAGGTGACCTCGGTCGAACGCGACACCGCATCCGGTTTCGCGCGCGCCGTGTGTGAACCCCTGGCCCACCCCGAACGCTATCGCCACTTCCTGGTTCTGCAAGTGGATGTGGATCGCGCCGAGTCCAACCGTCAGGAGGTCGATTCCGGTGGATCGGACTAACCAACAAGCCGCAGGGCAGTCGCCGCGCCGTCTCGGCACGCCCAGCAACGTGCAGCCCGACAGGCTGTCAGGGCCCGCGCATGCCTTCTTCGTGTGGGGCACCGTGCTGCTTGCGTGGCTGGTGTCGCTGCTGCCGTGGCGCCTGTGGCAGGGCGCGCCCGACGTGCTGCTGCTCATCATCGCCTTCTGGTGCGTGCACGAGCCGCGCCGCGTGGGCCTGTTCACGGCCTTCTTCTTCGGCCTGCTGATGGACGTGCACGATGCGGGCCTTTTGGGCGAGCACGCGCTGTCGTACACGCTCGTCGCCTACGGTGCAGTCGTCCTGCACCGCCGGCTGCAGCGCTTCGATCTCTGGAGCCAGGCGATGCACATGCTGCCTGTGTTCTTCATTGCGCGCTTTGTCACCCAGATCATCCACGCATGGCTGGCCGGCAAATGGCCGGGCTGGGACTGGGGCATCAGCGTGCTGCTGACCGCCGCCCTGTGGCCGCTGGCGGGCTGGGTGCTGCACCTGCCGCAACGCGGTGTCGACGACGCCGAATCCTCATCCGCCTGACGGCGGCGTTGCGTCATGTTTGAATTCAAAAAAACCGGCCAGCAGCAGAAGCAGCGCTTCCGCCTGCGCGCGTGGGTGGGCGGCGCCTTCGCGCTGGTGTGCTTTGGCGTGCTGGTGGGCCGGTTCTGGTACCTGCAGGTCGACCGCTACGAAGGCCTGTCCGAACGCGCCGACCGCAATCGCATCGCGGTCGTGCCGATTCCGCCGCGCCGCGGCGAGATCCTGGACCGCAACGGCGAAGTCCTGGCCCGCAACTACCGCACCTATACCCTCGAAGTCGTGCCGGCCCACGCGGGCAACATGAACGAACTCTTCGAGCGCCTGACCGAAGTCGTTTACATCAGCCCGTCCGACCAGCGCCGCTTCAAGCGCCGTGCGGCCGAGTCCAGCCGCTACGCCAGCCTGCAACTTCGCAACAACCTGAACGAGACCGAGGCCGCGTGGTTTGCCGCGCACGCTTTCCAGTTTCCGGGCGTGGAACTGCGTGCCCGCTGGGTGCGCGAGTATCCGCAGGGCGTGTCGGCCGCGCACGTGGTGGGCTACATCGGCCGTATTGCCGACAACGACATCGAGGACCTGGACCGCGCCGGGCAACTGGGCAACTACCGCGGCACCGAAGTCATCGGCAAGAAGGGCATCGAAAAAACCTGGGAAGAACAGCTTCACGGCCGCACGGGCCTTGAAGAAGTCGAGGTGACGGCGGGCGGGCGGCCCATGCGCACGCTGCGCCGCATCGATCCGGTGCCCGGATCGGACATCATGCTGTCCATCGACATGGGCCTGCAGAAAGTGGCCGAAGAGGCCTTCGAGGGCCAGCGCGGCGCGCTCGTCGCCATTGACCCGGACACGGGCGAAGTGCTGGCCTTCGTGTCGCAGCCGTCATTCGACCCGAACCTCTTCGTGGATGGCATCGATGTCGACAATTGGCGCATGCTGAACGAATCGCCGGACCATCCCCTGATCAACCGTCCCCTGTACGGCACCTATCCCATCGGCTCCACGTACAAACCCTTTGTGGGTCTGGCCGCGCTGGAACTGGGCAAGCGCCGCGCGACCGACCGCATCTCGGACCCGGGCTATTACGAATTCGGCGGACAGAAGTTCCGCAACGCCGGCGGCGCGGCCTATGGCATGACGGACATGCATAAGGCCATCGTCGTGTCCTCCGACACCTATTTCTATTCGCTGGGGCCGGAAATCGGCGTGAACGCGCTGCACGATTTCACCAAGCAGTTCGGTTTTGGCCAGATCACGGGCATCGACCTGGAAGGCGAGAAGCGCGGCGTGCTGCCGTCCACCGACTGGAAGCGCGCGGCCTACAAGGACAAGGAGCGCCAGCGCTGGTACGCGGGCGAGACCATTTCCGTGGCGGTGGGCCAAGGCTATAACGCGTTCACGCTGCTGCAACTGGCGCAGGGCACGTCCACGCTGGCCAACAACGGCCTGTACCGCCGTCCGCATCTGGTGCACGCGGTGCGCGATCCGCGCTCGGGCGTGGCCAAGCCCACCGAATCGCCGCCCGACTATCGCATTCCGCTCAAGCAGGCCAATGTGGACGTCATCAAGAACGCCATGGCCGACGTGGTGCGGGCTGGCACGGCGCGGCGCGCGTTCGCCAATACGCCCTATCAGGCCGCGGGCAAGACCGGCACGGCACAGGTGTTCAGCCTGCGCGGCGGCCACTACCGCGCCAGCGCCATTGACGAACGCCTGCGCGACCACGCGCTGTTCATGGGCTTCGCTCCGCTTGAACACCCGCGCATCGCCGTGGCGCTGATCGTCGAGAACGCCGGCTGGGGCGCCAGCGTGGCGGCCCCGGTCGCGCGCAAGGTCTTCGACTACTGGCTGGCCAAGGAACGCCAGGACAAGATCGTTCGTCCCGAACGCGCGGACACCATGGCGACCGTCGACGACATCGCCTCCGACCTGGTGCGTCAACAATGAAGCGTCTTGGCCTGATCCTGCTGCGCGTCTTCACGGCCTTCGATTGGCCGTTGCTCGCGATCCTGATGATGTTCGCGGCGCTGGGCCTGACGGTGATGCACTCGGCCGTCGGGGGCACCGACTGGCGCTTCGCGGAGCAATCGCGCAACTTCATCATTGCCTTCTTCGCCATGTGGACGATGGCGCTGATTCCGCCAAAGCTGCTGATGAAGCTGGCCCTGCCGTTCTACGTGGTGGGGGTGGTGCTGCTGCGGGGCGTCGAATTCTTCGGCGAGACCAGCAAGGGCGCGACCCGCTGGCTGAACCTGGGCGTGACGCGCATCCAGCCGTCCGAGATGATGAAGATCGCGGTGCCGATGATGCTGGCCTGGTACTTCCAGCGCCACGAAGGCGCGGTCCGCGTGCGCGACTTCCTCGCCGCAGCCGCGATGCTGGCCGCTCCCTTCGGCCTGATCGTGCTGCAGCCCGACCTGGGCACGGCGCTGCTGGTGTTTGGCGCGGGCTTTTTCGTGATCTATTTCGCCGGGCTGTCGTTCAAACTGCTGGTGCCGGTCATGCTGGCCGGCATCATTGGCATCGGCACGCTGGTCTATTACGAAGACCAGCTATGCGAGCCGGACGTGGACTGGGTGGTGTTGCACGAATACCAGAAGCATCGGGTCTGCACGCTGCTCAATCCTAGCTCCGATCCGTTGGGCAAGGGCTTTCACACGATCCAGTCGATGATCGCGGTGGGCTCGGGCGGCGTCTACGGCAAGGGCTACATGAAGGGGACGCAGACGCATCTGGACTTCATCCCCGAACGCACGACCGACTTCATCTTCGCGGTCTACGCCGAGGAATTCGGCCTGTACGGCGGCATCGCAATCCTGGTGCTGTACGGCCTGATGATGGCGCGCGGCCTGACGATCGCATCCCGGGCGTCTTCGCAATTCGGGCGTCTGCTGGCGGGGGCGCTGACGATGATGCTGTTCATCTATGTGTTCGTGAACGTCGGCATGGTGACGGGGATCCTGCCCGGGGTGGGGGTGCCGTTGCCCTTCATGAGCCACGGGGGGACGGCGTTGTTCACGATGGGGATTGCGTT
>JAEYVD010000700.1 GCA_023432075.1 Pseudomonadota bacterium
TCCGCCCCCTGGGCGATCTGGCGACGATGCTGGGCGCACTCAAGACGGGCTCGGTTGCGGCCAGCATGGCCACCATGTCCATGATGGAACAGGCCCGCCAGGAAGGCTGGGCGTTCCCATCTTCGACGCCACTACCGAAGCGTCGTGGAACGAGTTCATGGGCGGCGACGTGCCGGGCATCGCGGCGCTGACGCTTCAAGACACCATCCAGAAGCGTCCCGAGGTCGTGCAGGCGTTTGTGACCGCCATGGTCAAGGCGCAGGACTTCATCACCGCCAACAGCGCGGCCGCCATCACGGATGTGATCTACGACGATTACCTGAGCGCCTTCCCCCGCGCCGCCATCGAGAAGACGCTGGGCGTCTACAAGGAGACGGTGTTCCTGAAGGACAACATCATCACCGAGGACGCGTACAACCGCATGACGGCCATCATGGGCGACGGGCGCCAGTTCTCCAATGAAGAGATCAAGACCGTGCCTTACGCCAAATGCGTGAACATGAGCTTCGTGCGCAAAGCCCGGGGCCTTTGATGATCACGCTGGACAAGGTAGGCAAGGCGTACCAGTCGCGCCAGGGCACGACGCACGCCGTTGGCGAGGTCAGCCTGACGATCAACGAAGGCGAATTCGTGTCGATCGTCGGGCCGTCGGGCTGCGGCAAGAGCACGCTCTTGAACATGATCGCGGGCTTTCTGCAGCCCACCACCGGGACCATCCTGGTGGACGGCCGCGTGGTGGACGGGCAGGTGCCGCCCGCGCTGGGCTACATCTTCCAGAAGGACACGCTGCTGCCGTGGTTCAGCGTCAGGAAGAACGTGGCGCTGGGGTTGAAATTCCAGGGCGTGCCGGCCGACCGGATCGCAAAGCGTGTCGCCGAACTGCTTGAACTCGGCCACCTGAGCGCCTTCGCCGACGCCTTTCCGCATCAGCTCTCCGGCGGCATGCGCCGGCGCGTGGCGCTGTTGATGAGCTTGGCGGTCGAGCCGCGCATCCTGCTGCTGGACGAGCCCTTCGGGGCGCTGGACACGCACACCAAGACCCACCTGCACCGAGAGCTGATGGAGATCTGGCGCAAGCTGGGCCAGACCATCGTGATGGTCACGCACGACCTGGACGAAGCCATCCTGCTGTCCGACCGCGTGGTGGTGCTGTCCGGTCCGCCCAGCCGCGTGCTGCTGGACGAGCGCATCCAGATCCCGCATCCGCGCGACGTCTTCACGCTGCGCGAAACGCCGCAGTTCGTCTCCCACGTGCAAAGCCTCTGGAGCGTGCTGGGCCAGCAGTTCCGCGCCGCCGCCTGTACCGACAGTGATGAATTCGATGGATACCGCCGACACCCTGCAGGACCAGTTGCGGCTGGACCGCCGTGCCAACGCCGCGCGCCGCGTGCGCATCACCTTGTGGCAGGTGCTGATCCTTGCCGTCATCCTGGGCTCGTGGGAGATTCTCACGCGCATTCCGTGGTTCACCCAGAACACGCTTTTCGATCCCTTTTTCATCAGCCAGCCCTCGCGCGTCGCCGTGCGGTTGTGGGAATGGCTGCAACCGGGGCCGCGGTCGGTCTGGCCGCACCTGTGGCTGACGCTGCAGGCGACGCTGGTGGGCCTGGTGGTGGGTGTGGGCAGCGGCTTCGTGGTGGGCATGACGCTCAGCCGCAGCCGCTTTCTGGCCGACGTGTTCAATCCGTTCATCGTGGCGTTCAATTCCATGCCGCGGATTGCGTTCGTCCCGCTCATCACCATGTTCTTCGGCCTGGGGCTGGCGTCCAAGGTAGTCACGTCGTGGTTCGTCGTGTTCTTTCTGGTGTTCTTCAACACCTACAAGGGCGGGCGCAGCGTGGAGCGCGAGCTTGTCGATTTCTGCCGCACGCTGGGCGGCTCGCCGCGCCAGATCCTGTGGCGGGTGCGCATCCCCACGGCCGCGGCCTGGACCTTTGCCGCGCTGCCCAACGCCATCAGCTTTGCGCTGATCGGCGTGGTGCTGGCTGAGTTCGTGGGCTCGACCACGGGCATGGGATATCTGATGATCACCGCGCTGGCGACGCTGAACGCCACCGACATGTTTGCGGCGGTGACGCTGCTGTCCATCGTCGGCATCGCGCTGGTCTATTGTGTGACGTGGATCGAACGGCGGCTCTTGCACTGGGCGCCGGAGTTCCGGGAATGAGCGAGGCCCGAAAGATGAAGACCCTTCCGTATCTGCGCAATTTCGACCTGACGGGACAGGTGGCGCTGGTGACCGGCTCGGCCCGCGGGCTGGGCTTTTGCATCGCGCGGGCGCTGGCCGGTTGCGGCGCGCGCGTGCTGATCAACGGCCGCAACGCCGACGCGGTCAATGCGGCAGTGGCCGAACTGACGGGCGCGGGCCTGGACGCGCATCCGCTGCCGTTCGACGTGACCGACGACGCGGCGATGGCGGCGGCCTTTGAACGCATCGACAGCGAACACGAGCGCCTGGACATCCTGGTGAACAACGTGGGCGCGCGCAACCGCAAGACGCTGCAGGACACCAGCCCCGCTGAAATCCGCGAACTCATCGACACCGATCTGGTGGCCGGCATGCTGCTGGCCAAGTTCGCGGCCGAGCGCATGATGCGCCAGGGCGGCGGCCGGCTGATCGCGATTACATCGGTGGTGGGGGAGCTGGCGCGCGCGGGGGACGCGGTGTATCCCGCGGCCAAGCAGGGCCTCACCGGCATGGTGCGTGCGCTGGCGGCGGAATTTGGCGGGCATTACATCACCAGCAACGCCATCGCGCCGGGGACGTTTGCCACGGAGACCAATGCGGAGATGGTGGCGGACCCGCAGTTCGGGCCGCGCGTAGCTTCACGCAATCCGACGGGTCGCTGGGGCGAACCGGAAGAAATCGCGGGCGCAGCGGTGTTCCTGGCTTCGCCTGCGGCGTCGTACGTGAATGGCCACGTGCTGGTGGTGGACGGCGGGCTGTCGATTCAGTTTTGAAGACGGCGGGGTGTCTGAAATCGTCGTGTGCCGCGCTGGCGCCGGTGTCAGAAACCGACTTTTTCAGCGGTGCCGCACCGGTGTCTGACACCTCGAAACGCTCAGGTCGTCTCGTCCTGATACCAGACGCCTTCGGCCAGCATCATCTTCTGGTGGCCATGTCCCGCCGGCATCATCGGGAAGCAGTTTTCCTGCGCAGTGACCGCCACGTCCAGGAAGTACGGGCCATCGTGCGCCAGGCATTCGGCCAGCGCGGCGTCCAGCTTGGCGGGGTCATCCACCCGCGCCGCGCCCCAGCCGAAGGCGCGCGCCAGCGCCACGAAATCCGGCAGCGACGCGTTGTAGCTGTGGCTGTAGCGGCCGCCGTGGATTAGTTCCTGCCACTGGCGCACCATGCCCATGTAGCCGTTGTTGCACAGCACGACCTTGACGGGCGTCTCGTGCTGCATGGCGGTGGACAATTCCTGGATGTTCATCAGCACCGAGGCGTCGCCGCTGACGCAGACCACCGTCTTGTCCGGGTGGGCGACCTGCGCGCCGATGGCGGCCGGCACGCCGTAGCCCATCGTGCCCGCGCCGCCAGACGTCAACCAGCGGTTCGGACGGTCAAAGCGCAGATACTGCGCCGCCCACATCTGATGCTGGCCCACATCGGTGGAGACGATGGCATCGCGGCCCGACAGCGCGGCGTTCAGGCGCGACATCAGGTGCTGCGGCAGGATGGCGTCGGGCGCGGGCGTGAAGCCCAGGCAGTCCTGCGCGCGCCAGGCGTCGATGCGCTTGAACCAGGGCGCCAGGCGCGCGGGCTCCAGCGGGGTGTCGCCCAGTTCGGCGCGCAGCGCCCGCACCAGCGGCAGGCAGTCACCCACCAGCGCCACGTCCACGCGCACCACCTTGTTGATCGAGGCGGGATCGATGTCGATATGGATCTTGCGGGCGTGCGGGCAGAACTCGGACAGCTTGCCGGTGATGCGGTCGTCAAAGCGCGCGCCAATGCAGACGACGAGGTCCGAGTTGTGCATGGCGAGGTTGGCTTCGACCGTGCCGTGCATGCCCAGCATGCCCACGAATTGCGGGTCGGAAGCGGGAAACGCGCCCAGGCCCATCAACGTCAGCGTGCAAGGCGCGCCGGTGTGGCGCACCAAATCGGTAAACGCTTCGCAGGCCTCGGGACCGGCGTTCACCAGTCCGCCGCCGCCGTAGAAGATGGGACGCTTGGCCTGCGCAATCAGCGCGGCGGCGCGGCGCACGGCCGACTGCGGCAGCTTGGCCGCCAGCTTGCCCGACTGCCGGCGCGCGCGCAGCGCGGCCAGCTTGTGCTGCGAGGGCACATCCAGGCCATCGCCGCTGTCGCGCGGCACCGCAAGCTGCACGTCCTTGGGAAAATCCACCAGCACCGGGCCGGGACGGCCCTGGCGCGTCAGTTCACAAGCCCGGGCCGTCACGCCGGCCACGTCATCCACCGCGCGGATCTGGGTGTTCCACTTGGTGACGGAACGCGAAATGCCGATGGCGTCGCATTCCTGGAAGGCGTCGGTGCCGATGGCCGCCGTGGCCACCTGACCGCTGATGCACAGCACCGGGATCGAATCGCACATGGCGTCCAGGAGGCCCGAGGTCGTGTTCGCCATGCCGGGCCCGGAAGTCACGAACACCACCCCTGTGCGGCCGGTGGTGCGGGCGTAGCCCTCGGCCGCGTGCACGGCGGCCTGCTCGTGGCGCACCAGCACGTGGCGCAGGCGCGGCTCGGCGTACAAGGCGTCATACAGGGGCAGCACGGCGCCGCCCGGATAGCCGAAGACCGTATCGACGCCGTGTGCAATCAGCGTGTCGAGCAGAATTTTCGCCCCGTTTTCAGGGGCGGTTTCGGTGGCGGTTTCCGTGGCGGCAAGTGCGGCGGCGGCGGTGGGGTGCAGGCGATCGTTCATGCTATCCATCTTATTGGTAGAACCGAAGAATTTTTATCTTCTTTTCCACGGATAACGGGCGAACGGAGTAAATTCATCTTTGATTTGGAGGAATCAAAGAAAATGAACCTCGACAAGTTCGACTTGGCCATTTTGAAGGTGCTGCAGGACAACGCGCGCGCCAGCCTGAACGACATCGGCGCGGCGGTCGGGCTGTCGTCCACGCCGTGCTGGAATCGCATCAAGCGCATGGAGAGCGCCGGCGTCATCCGCGGCTACACGGTGGACATCGATCCGGCCAGCCTGGGCTTCATGGACACGGTCATCGTCCACGTGACCCTGGAAAGCCACAGCGAAGAGACCCTGTATGAATTCGGCCGCGCGCTGGCGCAGATCCCCGAGGTGCTGGAGGCGTTTCTGGTGTCGGGCGACTATGACTATTACATCCGCATCGCCGTGCGCGACACCCGCGACTACGAGCGCCTCTTGCGCGAACAGCTCTACCGCATCCCGGGCATCCGGCACAGCAAGTCCTGCTTTGTGCTGCGCCGGCTGAAGGAAACCAAGCTGCCGCTGACCGGGCCGGCGTCGTAAGCCGCCGCCGCCCAACTGTTTCAGCGCAGCACGTAGTCCACCGGCACCGCCGGCTCGGGCAAGGGGCGCACGCCCAGCCCCTCGAGCAGGTCGATCTCGATGACGCGGGCCAGCGCCGACAGCGGCAGGTCGTTCTCGTCCGCGCCGAAGGGGTCTTCCAGCTCGTCGCCCAGCGCGTCCAGGCCGAAGAACGTATAGGCGACGATGGTCACCGCAAGCGGCGTCAGGAATTCCAGCGTGCCCACCAGCCCGAAGGGCAGCAGCAGGCAGAACAGCCACGCCGTGCGATGCAGGAGCAGCGAATAGGCGAACGGACAGGGCGTGAACTTGATGCGCTCGCAGGCCGCCTGGATGGCGGCGCACTGCGCCACGCGCTGGGTCAGGCCCTGGTACAGGATGTCGGTCAGCTCGCCGCGCCGCAGGCAGGCCGCGAGATCCCGGTTGATCGCCAGAAGCAGGGCATCGGGCACGTTGCGGCAGCCGGCCAGCGTGTCCAGCTCGTCCTGCTGCACCCACGGCCGCACCGCCTCGACCATGTCCTGCCCGCGAAGCCGCGCCGCCAGCCCGTAGCCGAATCCGATGCAGCGCCGCACCAGCCGCTCCTGCAAGGGATTGGCGGTGCTGGACGCCAGCAGCACGGCGCTCTCGCGCGCCAGGCTGCGCGCCTGCACGACGAGGTCGCCCCATTGCTTGCGGGCTTCCCACCAGCGGTCATAGCAGACGTTGTTGCGAAAGCCCATGAAGACGGACAGGGCCAGCCCGAAGAGCGAGAACGGCACCGCGGTCAGATGCGCGGGCGAGAAGAACTGGCGGTGGTACATCCACACCACCACGCAGGAGAGCACCGTGATGACGATGATCCTGCTGAGGATGCGCGGGATGATGGAACCGCGCAGTACAAAGAACAAAGCCAGCGCGGAGGGCCGCGGACGGACGATCATGATGAATATCAAACAAGGGACAAGCCGGCGCTCACTATACGCCTGTGATCGCGCAAAGAGGCCGCCGATATAATTCTGTTTCGTCTCACGCCACACGCGACCCTCAATGACCACCGAAGACACCCCGATCAAGCCCTGGTACGCCGTCCGCCGCTCCAAGCTGCACGGCAATGGCGTCTTCGCCGCCCGCAAGATTCCCGCGGGCACGCGCATCATCGAGTACGGCGGCAAGCGCATCAGCGCCAAGGAAGCCGACCGCCGCCACCCGACCAACCCGGACGATCCTTTCCACACCTTCTTCTTCGCGCTCAGCTCCGGCCGCGTGATCGACGGCGGCGACGAAGGCAACGACGCGCGCTGGATCAACCATTCCTGCCAGCCCAACTGCGAAGCGCAAGAGGGCAAGCACGGCAAGCGCGTCTACATCGTCGCGCTAGAGGACATCGCGCGCGGCACCGAGCTGTCGTACGACTACGGGCTGGTGCTGGATGGGCGCATCACGAAGGCGCTCAAGGAAGGCTACAAGTGCCTCTGCGGCACGCCGCCGTGCCGCGGCACGATGCTGGCGCTGCCCGCCAAGAAGGCGAAGAAAGCCGACAAGGCGGAGAAGCCCGCCAAGGCCGAAAAGCCCGCCACGGCCGAAAAGAACACCAAGACCGAAAAGACCGCCAAGACCGATAAGGGCCCCGCGGCCAAAAAGGCCAGCGCCGCCGAAGCCTGACGGCAACACGGGGCCAGTCCCGCGCTTTCCGAAGACCACAACTGCAATAAGCATATTCAATCCCGTCCGGCGGACAGGCGTACAATCATTCGGTCGTTAACACGACATGCAGTACGTCTTCAGGGCGGGGTGCAATTCCCCACCGGCGGTATGCCATGCAATGTGGCGAGCCCGCGAGCGCCCGGCCAGCTATTTGGCCGGGGTCAGCAGACCTGGTGAGAAGCCAGGGCCGACGGTCATAGTCCGGATGAGAGAAGATGTGCCGGCACATACTCGGCTGCGCCGGGCGCGTTTGCGCCCGCCTGGCCGTATTGCGTTCGGCTGTCGATTAGCCCTGAAACGTTTTTCGCCCAATCCTTTTGCGAGAGCGTTTCAATGTCCAACGTTGCCTTTACCCAGCAGTCCCCCCTCCCCAGCCTGGCATCCCAGCCCTTTGCCGCCCGCTTGCAGCGCGCGCTGCATCATCTGCGTCTGGGCCGTCCCGTCATCCTGATGGACGACTTTGACCGCGAGAACGAAGCCGACCTGATCGTGGCCGCCGACCGGCTGACCGTGCCCGTCATGGCGCAACTCATCCGCGACGGCAGCGGCATCGTCTGCCTGTGCCTGCCCGGCGAAACGCTGGACCGCCTGGAACTGCCGCCCATGGTCCAGCGCAACCAGAGCCGTTTTGCCACGGCCTTCACCGTGTCGATCGAAGCGCGCGAAGGCGTGAGCACCGGCGTGTCCGCCGTGGACCGCGTGACCACGATCCGCGCCGCCATTGCGCCGTCGGCACAGGCCGACGACATTGTCAGCCCCGGCCACGTGTTTCCGCTGCGCGCGCAACCGGGCGGCGTGCTGACGCGCCGCGGCCATACCGAAGGCTCGGTGGACCTGGCCGTGCTGGCCGGACTGCGCCCGGCAGGCGTGCTGTGCGAACTGATGAACGCCGACGGCACGATGATGCGTGGCGCGGCGCTGGAGCGCTACGCCGCCGAACAGGGCCTGGTGGCGCTGACCATCGCCGAACTGGCCGACCACCTGCAAAAGCTGCGGGACGGCCAGGCCGAAGCGATCGACGACGAGGTCCTGGAGATGGCGGCCACCGTCTGACCGGCCGCAATGGGTGGGGCCGCGCCATCGCAGCCCCGATGCGGATGGCATAATCCGCGCGAATACTCGCCTTTTGCCCCACCCATGACCGTCATCCCCCAGCCCCGGAAATCGCCACGCCAACTCAGGTCCCAGCACACCGTCGACACCATCCTGCAAGCCACGGCTCACGTTTTGGCCACGCATGGCTATGCCGGCACCAACACGAACCTGATTGCGGAAACGGCCGGCGTGAGCGTGGGCTCGCTCTATCAGTACTTTCCCAACAAGAACGCGCTGATCGCCGCGCTGCATGACCGGCACGACAACCAGATGCTGGATGTGATCGACGACGTGCTGAACGGCAATCCGGCGGCCACGCTGCGCGAACGCGTGGGCGCAATCGTGCAAGCCATGCTGCACGCGCATCTGCTGGAGCCGGCGCTGCATCGCGTGCTGGAACGGGAATTTCCGCTGTTTGACCAGCCGCACGA
>JAEYVD010000717.1 GCA_023432075.1 Pseudomonadota bacterium
TGACCAACCGTCACGGCGAGGAAGTGCGCCAGGAATCGTTCAACTCCATCTACATGATGGCTGACTCGGGCGCCCGCGGTTCGGCCGCCCAGATCCGCCAGCTGGCCGGCATGCGCGGCCTGATGGCCAAGCCGGACGGCTCGATTATCGAAACGCCCATTACCGCTAACTTCCGTGAAGGCCTGAACGTACTGCAGTACTTCATCTCCACTCACGGTGCGCGTAAGGGTCTGGCCGACACGGCACTGAAGACCGCGAACTCGGGTTACCTGACCCGCCGTCTGGTCGACGTGACGCAGGATCTGGTCATTACGGAAGACGACTGCGGCACTTCGCAGGGCTACAACATGAAGGCCCTGGTCGAAGGCGGTGAAGTCATCGAACCGTTGCGCGACCGTATCCTGGGCCGCGTGGCTGCCGTGGACATCGTCAATCCGGACACGCAGGAAACGGCCATCGTCGCCGGCACCCTGCTGGACGAAGACCTGGTCGACACCATCGACCGCATCGGCGTGGACGAAGTCAAGGTCCGCACGCCGCTGACCTGCGAAACGCGTCATGGTCTGTGCGCGCACTGCTATGGCCGCGACCTGGGCCGCGGTTCGCCCGTCAACCAGGGCGAAGCCGTCGGCGTCATCGCTGCTCAGTCCATCGGTGAACCGGGCACGCAGCTGACGATGCGTACGTTCCACATCGGTGGTGCGGCGTCGCGTTCGGCGCTGGCCAGCGCGGTGGAAACGAAGTCGACCGGTACGGTCGGCTTTGCCAGCACGATGCGTTACGTCACGAACGCCAAGGGCGAACGTGTCGCGATCTCGCGCTCGGGCGAACTGGCGATCTTCGACGACAACGGCCGCGAACGCGAACGCCACAAGATCCCGTACGGCGCGACCGTGCTGGTGGGCGATGGCGAGGCCGTGAAGGCCGGCGCGCGCCTGGCGACGTGGGATCCGCTGACCCGTCCGATCGTGTCGGAATACGGCGGCGCCGTCCGCTTCGAGAACATCGAAGAAGGCGTGACCGTTGCCAAGCAGGTGGACGAAGTCACCGGCCTGTCGACGCTCGTCGTCATCACGCCGAAGACCCGTGGCGGCAAGATCGTCATGCGTCCGCAGATCAAGCTGGTCAACGAGAACGGCGAAGACGTCAAGATCGCCGGCACCGATCACTCGGTGAACATCTCGTTCCCGGTGGGCGCCCTGATCACGGTGCGTGACGGCCAGCAGGTTGCCGTGGGTGAAGTGCTGGCGCGTATTCCGCAAGAATCGCAAAAGACCCGCGACATTACCGGCGGTCTGCCGCGTGTGGCCGAACTGTTCGAAGCTCGTTCGCCGAAGGACGCCGGCATGCTCGCCGACGTCACCGGTACGGTTTCGTTCGGCAAGGACACCAAGGGCAAGCAGCGTCTGGTCATCACCGACCTGGAAGGCGTGAGCCACGAGTTCCTGATTCCGAAGGAAAAGCAGGTTCTGGTGCACGACGGCCAAGTGGTGAACAAGGGCGAAATGATCGTGGACGGCCCGGCCGATCCCCACGACATTCTGCGCCTGCAAGGCATCGAGAAGCTGGCGACGTACATCGTCGACGAAGTGCAGGACGTTTACCGTCTGCAGGGCGTGAAGATCAACGACAAGCACATCGAAGTGATTGTTCGTCAGATGCTGCGCCGTGTGAACATCGTCGACGCGGGCGATACCGAGTTCATCCCGGGCGAGCAGGTCGAGCGCTCCGAGCTGCTCAACGAGAACGACCGCGTCACGGCTGCCGACCTGCGTCCGGCTACGTATGACAACGTGCTGCTCGGTATCACGAAGGCCTCGCTGTCGACCGACTCGTTCATCTCGGCTGCTTCGTTCCAGGAAACCACCCGTGTCCTGACCGAAGCCGCCATCATGGGCAAGCGCGACGACCTGCGCGGCTTGAAGGAAAACGTCATCGTCGGCCGCCTCATTCCGGCGGGTACCGGCCTGGCTTACCACCACGCACGCCGCGACAAGGAACAGCTGGAGGCCGCGGAACGCGAAGCCGCCCGCCAGCAGGCCAACCCGTTCGAAGACGCACCGGTCACGGTGGGTTCGGACGCCGAGACGCCTGCTTCCGACGTGGGTACCGAGGACTCCGCCGAATAAGCGGAAGACCCCGGCAGACTTGCCCCCGCGAGGCTCGCGGGGCAAGCCTGAAAATAAAAAGGCCGCTGATGAGAATCAGCGGCCTTTTTATTGGCGAAAGAAAGGGTACGGCAGGACTATTTGGCGGCCTGCGTGCGGGCGCGCTGGAAGGCCGGTCCCCAGACGGGATGGCCGGCTTCGTTGGGCGCCAGTTCGAAGGAAGGATCCAGGACAAGAATGCGCACGAAGCTGTCCTCACAGAGCTGCGTATATTGCGTGACGCAGTAGCTGAAAGCCTGAAGCTTGTAGGCTTCGATGCGTACCGCTTTGGATGAGGTGGCCAGGGTGTCGGAACGGGCGACGCCACGGATGACTTCGCCGTAGCGCCCGGCGCTGTACTGGTCGCGCACCTGCTGCAGCTCGGCCAGGGCTTCGGCCGTTGGAGGGCTCTCGGGTTGCAATTTGGAGATGCCCGTGCAACCGGCCAACAGAGCCGATACGCCAAGCAGACTGCTCAGGATGCGAATTTTCATGGCTTCCAAAGATGTAGGATGGTGACGCGGTACGCTATCGTGCCACAGCCTGATGCGCTCGGACATTTTCGGCAATGTCCTGCCGTTGCGGATTGGATAATATTCCGCCTAAATAGCCCCTGAACCCGTTATTGGCGCATCTGCGCAGCTTCGATGATGTCTACACCCGCCGGCTTGTTGACGCCGCGTGGCCCCTTTTCAGGCGCTGCGCCGTTGGCGCTTCGCCCATTGAGCGCCAT
>JAEYVD010000777.1 GCA_023432075.1 Pseudomonadota bacterium
CTTGCCGCGCGGGCGTGGTGGACTTCCTGCATCGCCGGCACGGCAATCCCGAGCGTTCCCAGGCCGCGGTCCAGGCCAACGCCGCGCTTGCCGTCGTGCCCGCGCCGTTGCAGGAAGCCGGCGCAGCGGCCGCGCGCGCCGCCGCGTAGGAGTCCGGTCATGCAAGCCAGGCAGAAGCTTGTCGTGGTCGGCAACGGAATGGCCGGCATCCGGACCGTGGAAGAGCTGCTCACGCTCGCCCCGGACCTGTACGACATCACGGTATTCGGCGCCGAGCCCCACACCAACTACAACCGCATCCTGCTGTCGCCGGTGCTGACCGGCGAGCGCACGCTGCAGGACATCGTGCTGAACGACGAGGATTGGTATGCCACCCACGGCATCCGGCTGCGGCGCCATTGCAAGGTGACCGGCATCGACCGTGCGCGGCGGATGGTTGTGGCCGACGACGGCACCCGCACGCCTTACGACCGGCTGTTGCTGGCCACCGGGTCCAAGCCTTTCATCCTGCCGGTTCCGGGCCACGACCTGGCGGGCGTGGTGGCGTTTCGCGACATCGGCGACGTCAACCTGATGATCGAGGCCGCCGCGCGTTACCGCCACGCCGTCGTGATCGGGGGCGGGCTGCTGGGCCTTGAGGCCGCCAACGGCCTGGCGGCGCGTGGCATGGCTGTGTCGGTGGTGCATCTGGGCGCGGCGTTGCTGGACCGCCAACTGGACGGCGAGGCCGCCGCGCTGCTGCGCGAAAGCCTGGAGGCCCGCGGCCTGACGTTCCTGCTTCGGCACCAGACCGAGGCGATCCTGGGCGGGCCGGACGGGCGCGTGCGCGCGGTGCGCTTCGCTGACGGCTCCGAAGTCCCCGCCGACCTGGTGGTGATGGCTGCGGGCGTGCGGCCCAACACCGAGCTGGCGCAACGCTGCGGCCTGCATGTGGATCGGGGCGTCGTGGTCAGCGACACCTTGCAGACCTTCGACCCCCGCATCTACGCGGTGGGTGAATGCGTCAGCCACCGCGGCACGGCATACGGCCTGGTGGCGCCGCTTTTCGAGCAGGCCAAGGTCGCGGCCAATCACCTTGCGCAGCATGGCATCGGCCGATACGAAGGCAGCGTGACGTCGACCAAACTCAAGGTCACCGGCATCGACCTGTTCTCCGCGGGCGACTTCGCGGGCGGCGCGCAGACCGAGACCATCACGCTGGCCGACATGCCGGGCGGCGTCTACAAGAAACTGGTGATCCAGGGCGACCGGCTGGTGGGCGCCTGTTTGTACGGCGATACGGCGGACAGCGCGTGGTACATGCGGCTCATCCGTGAAGGAGCCGGCATCGGCGTGCTGCGCGAGCAGCTCATGCTTGGCGAAGGCGCGGCAAGGGAGTAGGACATGGATATGCCGATGGCGCGACGGATTGAAATCGTCAGTGAGGCGGCGCATGACGTCGCGTCCATCTGCTGCTATTGCGGCACGGGGTGCGGGGTGCGCGTGCAGGTGCGCGGCGGCGCGGTGGCGGGCGTGCGCGGCGACGAATCGCATCCGGCGAATCGCGGGCGCCTCTGCAGCAAGGGCCTGGCGCTTGCCGACACCGTGCGGCGCGATGGCGCGCGCGTGCTGTCGGCGCAATGGCGCGAAGCCCGTGGCGAGCCGCTGCGGGATATCGGGCTGGCGCCCGCGCTGGACATGGCCGCGGACCGGCTGGCCGAGGCGATCGCCAAGCATGGGCCCGACTCGGTGGGCTTTTATCTGTCGGGCCAGTTGCTGACGGAAGACTACGCGCTCTTCAACAAGCTGGCGCGCGCGCTGGCGGGCACCAACAACATCGACACGAACTCCCGGCTGTGCATGTCGAGCGCGGTGTCGGGCTACAAGCGCACGCTGGGGGCGGACGCCCCGCCCGCCTGCTATGAAGACCTGGAGCTGGCCGATACCGTGCTGATCGCCGGCTCCAACATGGCCTACGCCCATCCGGTGCTGTTCCGGCGGCTGGAAGCCGCGCGCGCGCAGCGTCCGGACATGAAGGTGATCGTGGCCGATCCGCGGCGCACGGACACAGCCGCGTTTGCCGACCTGCATCTGCCGATTGCGCCGGGGTCGGACGTGGCGCTCTTCAATGCCATGCTGCACGTGATGCTGCGCGAAGGCTTGGCCGACGAGGACTACATCGCGCGGCATACCGAGGGCTTCGAGATGCTGCGGGCGCGTGTGCAGACGGTGACGCCCGAGGCGGCGCAGCGCCTTTGCGGCGTGACGGCACACGACATCGTCCAGGCCGCGCGCTGGTTCGGCAAGGCGGGCGCGGCGTTGTCGCTGTACACGATGGGCTTGAACCAGTCGGTCGCGGGCACCGACAAGAATGCGGCGCTGATTCACCTGCATCTGGCCACCGGGCAGATCGGGCGTCCCGGCGCGGGGCCCTTTTCGCTGACCGGACAGCCCAATGCCATGGGCGGGCGCGAGGCCGGCGGCATGGCGACGCTGCTGCCGGGCCATCGCGATCCGGCGTCAGCCGGGGACCGTGCCGACGTCGCGCGTCTGTGGGGGGTGGACAGCCTGCCCGACGCGCCGGGCGCCACGGCGCTCGATATGTTCGACGCGGTGGCGGACGGGCGCATCAAGGTCTTGTGGATCGCCGCGACCAACCCGGCGCAGTCGTTGCCCGATCAGGCGCGCGTGCGGGCCGCGTTGGCGCGCGCCGAGTTCGTGATCGTGCAGGAGGCGTACGCCGGCACCGAGACGCTGGCCCATGCCGACCTGGTGTTGCCGGCGGCGACGTGGCCCGAGAAGTCCGGCACCGTGACCAACTCCGAGCGGCGCATCAGCCGGGTCCGCGCCGCGATCGCGCCCCCCGGCGACGCACAACCGGACTGGCGGCTGGCGCAGGCGGTCGCCCTGCGGCTGGCCGCACGCATCGCGCCGCACAAGGCGGTCCTCTTCGACTATCGCGATGAAAGCGAGGTCTTCGCCGAACACGCGCGCATGACCGCCGCCCGGGACCTGGACTACAGCACGCTGGACTACGCCGCGCTGGAAGAGGGCGGACCGCAGCAGTGGCCGTATCGCGCCGGGCAAGGCACGCCGCGGCTGTATGCCGACGGCATCTTTCCCACGGCCAGCGGCCGGGCCCGATTTTGCGACGTGTCCTGGCGGCCGACGGCCGAAGCGGTCTCGGAAGACTATCCGCTGCAGCTCACCACCGGCCGCTTGCGCGATCATTGGCACACCATGGCGCGCACCTCGCTTGCCCGGACGCTGATCCAACACGTCGAGGAACCCTGGGTGTCGCTGCATCCCGACGACATGCGCCGCCTCGCGCTGGCGGCAGGCGACCTGGCCCGGTTGCATTCGCGGCGCGGCGACCTGGTGCTGCCGGTGCAGCCGGACGACACGCTGCGGCCGGGTCAGGCCTTTGTGCCGATGCACTGGGGCAGCGCCTTCATGGCCGGGTTGGGTGTGAACGCCCTGACCAATCCGGCGTCCGATCCCATTTCGCGGCAGCCGGAGCTCAAGTTCACCGCGGTGCGCGCGGAACCGGCCGGGCTTGCGTGGCAGGCCGCCGCCTGGCGGCAGGGCGACGCCGTGGCGCTGCGGGCCCAGCTGGCGCCGTGGCTGCGCCGTTTCGACTACGCCGTCGTGTTGCCGGCGGGCGCCGGAGGCGTGCGGCTGCGGCTTGCGAGCCGCGTCGCGCCGGATGCCGCCGTGCTGCATGAACTGGCCGACGCGCTGGATCTACGGCGCCCGGCGGTCGCGTACGACGATCCGGCGCGCGGCTGCTTGCGCCGGGTCGTGGCCGGGCAGGGCGTGCCGCGCGCCTTTTTGCTGACCGGCGATCTGCGTGCGCAGGACGCGCTGCTGGCCTGGGCGGCGGGCGGCGAGGCGCCCGCAAGCATTGCGGCGCTGCTGACCGGACGCGTCGCGGGCGCGGCGCGCTCGCGCACGGTATGCGTCTGCAAGGGCGTGAGCGAAGCGGCCATCCTGAAAGGCATCGAGCAGGGTTGCGACCTGGCGGCGCTGAAGGGCACGCTGGGCTGCGGCACCGGTTGCGGCTCGTGTGTGCCGGAGATAAAGTCGTTGATGGCGCGCGCCCCGGCGGCGGCGCTTGCGTGACGACACGTTCGGACATACGCCGGGCACGGCAACCGGTGTAGTATCAAGCCAGCTGTCTCTCAACGCGGGGACGGCGTTTTCAGTTTTCTGGAGTGGCTTGTGACGACGATGCGAAAAATGGCATCCCTGATTTTTGCGGCCGGCGCGTTGGGCGCGGCCGCCTCGGCGCAGGCCGGTGTGTGCGACGCGCAGTTCATGCACGACGGTGGCGCGGTCCAGCTGACCGGCACGGGCAATCTAGCGCTCGGCGCCGACCTGACCTTTGCCGAGGTTACAAAAAGCAATGGGGACAACTGCCGCGCACGCGTGCAGGGCGTCGCCACGTTCAGCTACGCAGGCCTGCCGCCCGGCAAGTCCAAGCTCGATTACCTGATGACGGTCAAGGGGGGCCAGGCCACCTTCCTGCGCTACGCCACCGCCGGCGAAGCGCCCAAGCCTTCCGAAGGCCAGTTCGACCTGCGCATGCTGGGCCTCTTTGCCTACGACGGCAAGCTGGACTCGGGCCAGAAGCTGCCCGGCTCATCGTTCCGCCTGAAGATCGGCAAGGAAGCGCCCGTTGGCGGCCAGCCCAGCACCACGGTGCGCATCGGTGAAAAAACGGTCGGGCAAAAGACCTCGCTCAGCACCGCTTTGGGCAAGCAGTCCTGCCACCCGATCACGTACAGCCGCAATTCGGATCCCACGATGGCCACGTTTCAGGGCCTGACCATTCCTATTCCCGGCATGAACACCACGGTCACCGACTGGTATTGCCCGGCCGTGAATCTGGTGATGAAGCAGGACATCGATCAGGGCGGCGTGAAGTCCGCCGTTGAGATTACGCAGATCAAGTAGCACCCGGTAGCAAGCGGGCGATTGCGCCCGCATGGCGGCTGGTATCATCGTTTCGTCATGGACACACAACAGGAGCTCAGAAAATGGCAACGAGAAAATCCGAAGACGTCGCAAAAGAAAAACTGATCGACAGTGTCAAGACCAGCCTGAACGACGCCGAAAGCCTGCTGCGTGAAGCAGCAAGCAGCACCGGCGACAAGGCCAACGAACTGCGCGACCGCGCCCTGACGTCGCTGCGGCGCACGCGTGAGGCGCTGTACGAAGCGCAGGATGCCGTTCTCGAACGCGGCCGCAAGGCTGCCCGCGCGA
>JAEYVD010000780.1 GCA_023432075.1 Pseudomonadota bacterium
CATGCTGATCGTGCCCGAGGTGATCTGGGAATACACGGCTTCCACCGTGTTCACGATGCAGCGCATGTACGGCATGCCGGTGGGCCAGGTCGACCGCATGCGCGAGGCCGGCATCGACATTCCGACGCTGGCGCGCACGGGCGTCGAGATCTTCTTCACGCAGGTCTTTACCGACGGCTTTTTCCACGCCGACATGCACCCGGGCAACATCTACGTGTCGGACCGCCCGGACACGCTGGGCAGCTACATCGCGCTGGATTTCGGCATCGTGGGCTCGCTGTCCGAGTTCGACAAGAATTACCTGGCGCAGAATTTCCTGGCGTTCTTTCACCGCGACTACCGCCGCGTGGCGCAATTGCATATCGAATCGGGCTGGGTGCCGCCGGATACGCGCGAGGAAGAACTGGAAGGCGCGGTGCGCGCCGTCTGCGAACCCTATTTTGACCGGCCGCTGTCGGAGATCTCGCTGGGGCAGGTGCTGCTGCGGCTCTTCCAGACCTCGCGCCGGTTCAACGTCGAGATCCAGCCGCAGCTGGTCCTGTTGCAAAAGACCCTGCTGAACGTCGAGGGACTGGGGCGCCAGCTCGATCCCAACCTCGATCTCTGGAAGACCGCCAAGCCCTATCTGGAACGCTGGATGCGTCAGCGTGTCGGATTCAAGGGCCTGCGGCAAAGCCTGGAAAAAGAAGCAGCGCAGTGGTCGCAGATGCTGCCCTCCCTGCCCAGGCTGGTCCATGACCATCTGAGCCGCCCCAATGTCTCGCCGGCGATGCTGGCCGAGATGATGCAGCTACGCCGCGCACAAGAGCAGAACAACCGGCTGGTTGCAGCGCTGGTTGGCGTGCTGGCGCTGGCGGTGGGGGTCGCGATATGGGCGCTGACCCGATAGGCGGCGCGATGATCTAGACCTTACTGTCATGTTTCATTCATGAAACGGTCATCATAGCTTCGCGGGAGACGGCGAAAAATAGCGCTGCGAAAAGTGGCATGCAGCGACGACGCCTATAAGAACGCGCGCGCCATTCATCAATTTTCATAGCCCCACTAGCGGGACGAATACAAGGGCAGAACATGCTTTATCCTGAACTCTTCAAGACCATGGAAGCCGTGCGCTGGAACATGGCGCACGACATTCCCTGGGGCGATTTCGACCGCAGCAAGCTCTCGGACGAGCAGGCCCACACGATCAAGATGAACGCCATCACGGAATGGGCGGCGCTGCCGGCCACCGAGATGTTCCTGCGCGACAACCGCGGCGACAGCGATTTCTGCGCGTTCATGTCGGTCTGGTTCTTTGAAGAACAAAAGCATTCCCTGGTGCTGATCGAGTACCTGCGCCGCTTCTGCCCGGATCTGGTGCCGACGGAGGAAGAGCTGCACAACGTGCGCTTTGAATTCGACAAGGCCCCTGAACTCGAAACCCTGATGCTGCACTTCTGCGGCGAGGTCCGCCTGAACCACTGGTACCGCCGCGCCGCCGAATGGCACACGGAGCCGGTCATCAAGGCGATCTACAAGACGGTGGCGCAGGACGAGGCCCGTCATGCGGGCGCCTATCTGCAATACATGCGCCGCGCGCTGCATGACCGCGGACAGGACACGAGCGAGCAAGCCCGTCTGGCGTTCTCGAAGATCGGGGTGTTGATGGCTTCGGCGGGTCGCACGCAGCAGGCGCTGCATCCGACGAATCTGCACGTGAACAAGGATCTGTTCCCGAACGACACGGTGCAGTCGCGCCTGCCGGAGCCGGGCTGGCTGGAACACTGGCTGGACGCGCAGATCCGCTTTGACGGCGTGTGGGAGCAGAAGGTGGCCAGCCGCATCCTGCACATCCTGTCCAAGCTGATGGATCGCAGCTTCGAGACGGTGAAGGATCTGAACCGCTACCGCAAGGAAATGACTGCGCTGATCGTTCCGAAGGACAAAGAGATCATCCTGGCGGGCAGCTGATCCCTCCTATAATCGCCGCATGCCTGCCGCCCGTTTCGAATCCAAGGTCCTGTCCCGCGACGAACTCGTCGCCGCCGTCGCCGCTGGCCGCTTTCCGCGGCCGCTGGTGTTCACGAACGGGGTGTTCGACATCCTGCATCGGGGGCACGCGACGTATCTGGACCAGGCGGCGCAGTTGGGCGCGACGCTGATTGTCGCCGTGAATACCGATGAGTCGGTGCGGCGGCTTGGCAAGGGGGCGGAGCGCCCGCTCAATCGCATGGAAGACCGGGCGGCGTTGCTGGCGGCGTTGGGGTTTGTGTCGGCGGTGACGTCGTTTTCCGAGGATACGCCTGAGGCGTTGATCGGGGAGCTGAGGCCGGATCTGATCGTCAAGGGTGGCGATTACGACATGGAGACGTTGCCGGAGACGGCGTTGGTGAAGACTTGGGGGGGGCGTGCGGTTGCGATTCCCTTTGAGTTCCAGCGGTCTACGACGGCGTTGGTGAAGAAGATTCAGGGCGGTTGAAGGCTTTGAATTTGAGGTGGTGGATGAGTGTGAGGCGGCCTGGGTGGCCGCCTTTTCTTTTGCCGGGGAGTGTCCGGATTTTTGTGTGCAGGCCTATGATGGTTTTCAAGGAGACCGACCATGGCACGCACCCCGAAGTCCGCGAAGCAGTCCAGCAAGTCGGCGCTGCCGGCCAGTGCTGAGCAGTTGCTCGATGAACTTGTAACTGGGCCGATGACGGCTGAGGCGGTCCAGGACACGTTCATGCTGTTGAAGAAGGCGCTGATCGAACGAGCGCTGGGCGCCGA
>JAEYVD010000783.1 GCA_023432075.1 Pseudomonadota bacterium
TGGTCGAAGTCTTCGCCGCCCAGGAAGGTGTCGCCGTTGGTCGACAGCACTTCGAACTGCTTTTCGCCGTCCACGTCGGCGATCTCGATGATGGACACGTCGAACGTGCCGCCGCCCAGGTCATAGACAGCGATCTTGCGGTCGCCCTTTTCGGTCTTGTCCAGGCCGAACGCCAGCGCCGCGGCGGTGGGTTCGTTGATGATGCGCTTGACTTCCAGGCCCGCGATGCGGCCGGCGTCCTTGGTGGCCTGGCGCTGGCTGTCGTTGAAGTAGGCGGGCACGGTGATGACGGCCTCGGTCACTTCTTCGCCCAGGTAGTCCTCGGCGGTCTTCTTCATCTTGCGCAGCACGTCGGCCGACACTTGGGGAGGCGCCATCTTCTTGCCGCGCACTTCAACCCAGGCGTCGCCGTTGTCGGCCTTGACGATGGCGTAGGGCATCAGGTTGATGTCCTTCTGCACTGCCTTTTCTTCGAACTTGCGGCCAATCAAGCGCTTCACGGCGTAGAGCGTGTTGCGCGGGTTGGTCACGGCCTGGCGCTTGGCAGGCGCGCCGACCAGAGTTTCGCCGTCATCCATGTAGGCAACGATGGAGGGGGTGGTGCGAGCACCTTCGGCGTTTTCGATGATCTTGACCTGCCCGCCGTCCATGACAGCCACGCAGCTGTTGGTCGTTCCCAGGTCAATGCCAATAATCTTGCTCATGGTGGGTTACCTTGATTATTAAATCTATGAAAATTTGGGGAAAACTGCTTGTCCCCCCATAACTGGGGCTGCCCAAAGGGTTTTTCAAGACGCCGGGCTGGAATTTTCCGCGCCCGATTCCTGCAGGCGTTGGATCGCCGCGGTGAATTGGGGCAATCCGGGCCAGCCGGTGATGCGCCCAAGGCGCTTGCCGGACCGGTACAGCACAAAAGTGGGGACGCCATGCAACGAAAAGCGGCGGCCCAGGGGTTCATCCGCATAGACATCGGCTTCGAACCACGAGAGGCCAAGCCCCACCAGCGTTTCCTGGTGCAGCAGCGCCGCCTGCTTGAACAGGTTGCAGTTGTAGCAATCCTGGCCCCACAGGAAGACGCAGCGCAGGTCCGCCCCGGGCGCTTGCACCACGGCCGCGTCGAATCCCGCGGTGTCGACATGGCGCATGCCGAACACCTGGAATACCTGGGCCGGGTCAAAGCGCGGGTCGGTCATGGCGGGACGCGGGTCAGCCCTGGCCGGCCGACACGACCACCAGCGCCGGGCGCAGGGTACGGTCGGCAATCACATAGCCCTTTTGCAGCAGTTGCACCACCGTATTGGCGGGCTGCTCGTTGGGAATGGACGAAATGGCCTGGTGCTGGTGCGGATCGAACTTGTCGCCCTGAGCCGGCGCGATTTCCTTGAGCAAGTTGCGCTCGAACGCGGCGGCAAGCTGCTTGAGGGTGACTTCGACGCCTTCGCGCAGGGTTTCGACCGTCTGATCGGGCTGGGCCAGGGCAGCTTCCAGGCTGTCCTTGACCGGAACCAGGCTTTCGGCGAACGACTCGATGCCGAACTTGCGCGCCTTGGACACTTCTTCCTGGGCGCGGCGGCGCACGTTTTCGGCTTCCGCGTGCACACGCAGAAGCTGGTCGTGCTGCTCGTTGACGGTAGCCTGGGCGGCGTCCAATTGGGCGCGCAACTCGTTCAGCTCGGCCTGCGCGGCGTCCTGGGCGGCGGGAGCCGCATCGGCGCTCTGGCCGACTTCGGGCGCCTGGTCAGCAGGCTCGTGGGGTGCCGTCATGGGGAATCCTCCAAAAAGAATGGCTTTCGCAGACATGAATGGGGGCCAATACCCCTAATTCAAGCCCGGTTAAGCGAAATATTCCCCGGGACGCGGCCCGAAGGCCGGGCGCCCGATGACCGCACGGCTACTTCTTGCTGGGCTGGGCGGGGGCCACGGGGTCGCTGGCCGGGAAACTTTCCTTCAGTGCGCGGTCCACGCGCTTGTCATCGGCGTCCGGATCCGAGGGAATCGCGACCGGGTCGCTGGCCGGGAACGTATCGGCGAGCGCCTCGTCCAGGTCATGCTCAACGCGGTCCTCGTCAACGGGGGTGCTGACTTTGCCTTTCTTGACCGTCTTTCCAGTCTTGGGATCATGGTGCATGCGCCTTCTCCTTCAAGTCCGTGGCTGCTGGAATCCACCCCTGCAAGTTTCGTTCCACAAGCCCGGACAGCCCCGCGATCCAGGCCGGGTCGTCATTGATGGCAGGAATGTAACGGAACTGCTTGCCCCCCGCCTCGATAAAGGCGTCGCGGCATTCCAGGCTGATTTCTTCCAGGGTTTCCAGACAGTCTGCCACAAATCCCGGGCACACCACATCGACCTCCGTGACGCCCGAGGCGGCCAGCGCCTTCAGAGTGGGCTCGGTGTAGGGCTCCAGCCAGCGGGCCGAGCCGAACCGGCTCTGGAAGGTGACTTCGATCTGGTCACGGGGCAATGACAGCCGCTGCGCCAGCAGCCGGGCCGTTTCCATGCAGTCGCGGTAGTAGGGATCGCCCAGTTCGATGGAGTAGCGCGGCAGGCCATGAAAGCTCATGACGAGTTTCTGGGGCTTGCCGTGGTCCGCCCAATACCGCTCGATACGCGCCGCCAGCGGGTCCAGGTAGGCGGGATCGTCATGGAAACGCTTGATGAAGCGCATCTCGGGCTGGTCGCGCAGCTTGCCCATGTAGCGGGTGACCGCGTCGACCACGGTGGCGGTGGTGCTGGCGGCGTACTGGGGATACAGGGGAACGGTCAGGATGCGTTCGCAACCCTGTTTGCGCAGAACCGAGATCGCGTGGGGGATGGACGGGTTGCCGTAGCGCATGCCCAGCGCGACTCCGGCATCCACGCCCGCCGCCTGCAGGGCGGCGCGCACCCCATCGGTCTGGCGCTGGCTGTAGACCATCAGGGGCGATCCGTCCTTCATCCAGATGCCGGCGTAGCGCGGCTCGAGCCGCTTGGGCCGCCGCACGAGCACGATGCCGTGCAGGATGGGTTTCCAGAGGTAGCGCGGGATTTCGATCACGCGCGGGTCGGACAGGAATTCGCCGAGATACTTGCGGATGTCCTTGGGCGCCGTCGTGTCGGGCGTGCCCAGGTTGACCAGCAGCACACCGACCTTGCCGGGCACGCGCGGCGGCGGATCCTCGTTGAAAGGGTCTTCTTGGTGGGGCTCAGGAAGGTAGCGCTCAGGCCAGAGATACTTGAACAGGCGAAGAAACACAAAAACTCCCCTTCCTCCGCAAGGAGGATGTAGCTTTGAATGGGACTACTGGTTGTGGC
>JAEYVD010000792.1 GCA_023432075.1 Pseudomonadota bacterium
CGGTCGAAGGTCCCCGCATTCGCGCGGTGATCGCCGCCAAGGCCGACACACTGGGCCGGCCGGTTCAAGAGATCGCGGCCCAATACGAAAACCAGGCCGTGCTTGGCCGCATGGTCACCGCGCGCGATATCGCCAACATGGTCCTGTTCAACGCCAGCGAGGCCGCCCGCAGCGTCACCGGGCAGGCCATCGTGGTGGACGGCTTCACGCAGAAGCTCTACTGATGGGCACGGAGAACGCCGTGCGGCGCGCCGCCATCATTGGAACGGGATTGATCGGGCAGGGGTGGGCCATTGTCTTTGCGCGCATGGGCTGGGAAGTGCGGCTTCACGACGTCAATGCCGCCATGCTCGCCGAGGCGCGCACCCTGATCCTGCAGCAGCTGCGCGTGCTGCAAGCGCAGGGCTTGCTGGACGACGCCGGTGCCATCGTCGATCGTGTGCAGGTGTCTTCCAGCCTGCAGGAAGCCCTGGCCGGCGCCAGCTACGTCCAGGAGAACTCACCGGAAAAAGTGGAGATCAAGCGTGCGCTCTTTTCCGAACTGGATGCCTTGGCCGAACCGCACGCCATCATCGGCAGTTCCACGTCCAGCATCCCGGCAAGCCAGTTCACCGAGCATCTGGCCGGCAGGCGCCGGTGCCTCGTCGCTCATCCCGTCAATCCGCCTTACCTGATTCCTGTGGTCGAACTGTGTCCGGCGCCCTGGACCAGTCCTGAAGCGTTGGCGGGTGCGCGGGAAGTCATGACGGGCATCGGCCAGAAGCCCGTGCTGGTGCGGCGCGAAATCGAAGGCTTCATCCTGAACCGCCTGCAGGGCGCGTTGCTGCAAGAGGCCTTCCGTCTAGCAAGCCAGGGCATCGCCAGCGCGCAGGACATCGACACCACGGTCAAGGACAGACTTGGCCTGCGCTGGTCCTTCATGGGCCCCTTTGAAACCATCGATCTGAATGCGCCGGGCGGCATCGCGGATTACTGCCGGCGTTACGGCGGCCTGTACCAATCCATCGGGGCCACGCAAGGCGACTGCGTGGCCTGGGAAGGCGCGCTGGTCGACTCACTGTCCGACGAGCGGCGCGCCTTGCTGCCCGAAGAGGATCTTGCCGCTCGCCGCTTCTGGCGTGACGAAAAGCTGATGCGCCTCATGCGTCACAAACAATGCAACGGAGACAACAATGGCTAAGCCCAAATCGAAAGTCGTCATCACCTGCGCCGTGACGGGCGCCATCCACACGCCTAGCATGTCGCCGCATCTGCCGGTCACGGCCGACGAGATCGCCGAGGCCGCCATTGGCGCCGCCAAGGCCGGCGCTGCAGTGCTGCACCTGCATGCGCGAGATCCCCAGACCGGCAAGCCTTCCCAGGATCCGGCGCTGTTCAAGCCCTTCCTGGAACGCATCAAGCGCGAGACCGACGCCATCATCAACATCACCACGGGCGGCAGCCCGCATATGACGGTAGAAGAGCGCATGCGGCCCGCCACCACGTTCCAGCCGGAGCTGGCGTCGTTGAACATGGGTTCCATGAACTTCGGCCTCTTTCCCATGCTGGACCGCTTCTCGGAGTTCAAGCACGACTGGGAGCGCGAGCATCTGGAAAACAGCCGCTCGCTGATCTTTCGCAACACGTACCAGGACATCGAATCCATCCTGACGCTGGGCAATGCCAACGGCACGCGGTTCGAATTCGAGTGCTATGACATCAGCCATCTTTACAACCTGGCCCATTTCGTGGACCGCGGTCTGGTCAAGTCGCCGCCTTTCATCCAATCCGTGTTCGGCATCCTGGGCGGCATCGGTCCGCATCCGGATGACCTGATGCACATGAAGCGCACGGCGGACCGCCTGTTTGGCAACGACTACGAGTGGTCGATTCTGGGCGCCGGACGCAACCAGATGCCGCTGGCGACCATCGGCGCGGCCATGGGCTCGAACGTGCGGGTTGGGCTGGAGGATTCGCTGTGGATCGGGCCGGGTCAACTGGCCGAATCCAACCGCGTTCAGGTCGAACGCATCCGCGGCATTCTCGAAGCCTTGAACCTCGAGGTCGCCACGCCGGACGAGGCGCGGGCCAAGCTGGGACTGAAAGGAAAGGACAACGTCGCGTTCTGACCGGACAAGCGGGGCGGGTCGGCGGTCAGCGCCGCCCGCTTTTTGCGCTAAGGCGGATCAGGCGTGGCGCCGCAAGGCCTCGGCCAGCGTGCTCACACTCAGCGTGCGATCGAAGTTGGCGGCATGCCGGGCCTTCAAGCTGAGGTCCGCGGCCAACGTCAATTCCGCGTCAGTCGGCTGGTCGGGCGCGCCGAGTTCGCGCAGCGTGGCCGGCAGGCCCACCTGGGCGTACCACTGTTGCAGATCGGCCAACATGCCATCGCTCCGGTTTTCCAGATCCAGCTGCACCAGCAGACCCACGGCGACCTGCAGACCATGCATCGCCGTCGCGATGCCGTTGATCTTTGGCAGCCCGCGCGTCAAGGCGTGGGCAATGGACAGCCCGCCGCTTTCGAAACCGAGACCGCTCATGAGGATCATCGCTTCCACCACGCGCTCGAAGGCGGGCGTGGGCTGGCCGGTTCCCGCCACGGCCACCGCGTCCGCGCCGTCCGCCATCAGGGTGCGCAGGCAGCCGTCCGCGATGAGCTGGGCCGTGAGCAGCGGCGCGGCGTCATACATGTTCTTGCCGCCAGTGCGCTGGCATTGTTCGGCTTCGAATTTCTTGGAAACCGCGTCGCCCAGTCCGGCGCGAAAGAAATGCACCGGCGCGGTCGCGATGATGGCGGTGTCGACCAGCACGATGGTGGGATTGAACAGCATGTGCTCGACGGCCAGGAGATTGTGATGCGCGTCGTAAAGCACGTAGTTCTTGCTGGTGGGCGCGTCGTTGGATGCCACCGTGGGCACGGTGATCAGGTGGCAGTGCGACGATTTGGCGACGGCCTTGCCCGCATCCAGCGACTTGCCGCCGCCCACCGCAATGACCATGTCGATGCCCGCAGGCGCCGCCTGCGCGCGCAAGCCTTCAATGACCTCGGGCGTCAGGTCGCCTTCCACGATCAGCGGGACAAGCGTCACGCCGTGCCCGGCACACAACGCCTCGATTCTTGGACCCAGCACGCCATGGACATAGCTGTCGATGACGAGCGCGGCGCTTCTTCCGAACAGCGCCGCGTATTGTCCCAGCGTTTCCAGGGCGCCCGATCCCTGGATGTAGCGGCTGGGCGCTCCAAAAATCTTCAGCATGGCGTCTTCCTATTTGCGGGCCCCGGGGGGGCGGTAGTCGAGTTCTTTTTCCCGTTCGACCAGCCAG
>JAEYVD010000795.1 GCA_023432075.1 Pseudomonadota bacterium
CGGTCGAAGGTCCCCGCATTCGCGCGGTGATCGCCGCCAAGGCCGACACACTGGGCCGGCCGGTTCAAGAGATCGCGGCCCAATACGAAAACCAGGCCGTGCTTGGCCGCATGGTCACCGCGCGCGACATCGCAAACATGGTCCTGTTCAACGCCAGCGAAGCGGCCCGCAGCGTCACCGGGCAAGCCATCGTGGTGGACGGCTTCACACAAAAGCTCTACTGATGGACGCGGAAAACACCGTGCGGCGCGCCGCCATCATTGGAACGGGATTAATCGGACAGGGGTGGGCCATCGTCTTTGCGCGCATGGGCTGGGAAGTGCGGCTTCATGACGTCAATGCCGCCATGCTCGCCGAGGCGCGCACTTTGATCCTTCAGCAACTGCGCGTGCTGCAAGCGCAAGGCTTGCTGGACGACGCCGATGCCATCGTCGATCGCGTGCAGGTATCTTCCAGCCTGCAGGAAGCCCTGGCCGGCGCCAGCTACGTTCAGGAAAACTCACCGGAAAAAGTGGAGATCAAGCGCGCACTCTTTTCCGAATTGGACGCCCTGGCCGAACCGCACGCCATCATCGGCAGTTCGACGTCCAGCATCCCGGCAAGCCAGTTCACCGAGCATCTTGCGGGCAGGCACCGGTGCCTCGTCGCGCATCCCGTCAATCCGCCTTACCTGATCCCTGTGGTCGAACTGTGTCCGGCTCCCTGGACCAGTCCTGAGGCGTTGGCGGGCGCGCGCGAAATCATGACGGGCATCGGCCAGAAGCCCGTGCTGGTGCGGCGCGAAATCGAAGGCTTCATCCTGAACCGCCTGCAAGGCGCGTTGCTGCAAGAGGCCTTCCGTCTTGCAAGCCAGGGTATCGCCAGCGCGCAAGACATCGACACCACGGTCAAGGACGGACTTGGCCTGCGCTGGTCCTTCATGGGCCCCTTTGAAACCATCGATCTGAATGCGCCGGGTGGCATCGCGGACTACTGCCGGCGTTACGGCGGCCTGTACCAATCCATCGGCGCCACGCAAGGCGATTGCGTGGCCTGGGAAGGCGCGCTGGTCGACTCACTGTCCGACGAGCGGCGTGCCTTGCTGCCCGAAGAGGATCTTGCCGCACGCCGCTTCTGGCGTGACGAAAAGCTGATGCGCCTCATGCGTCACAAACAATGCAATGGAGACAACAATGGCTAAGCCCAAATCGAAAGTCGTCATCACCTGCGCCGTGACGGGCGCCATCCACACGCCCAGCATGTCGCCGCATCTGCCGGTCACGGCCGATGAGATCGCCGAGGCCGCCATTGGCGCCGCCAAGGCTGGCGCTGCAGTCCTGCACCTGCATGCGCGCGATCCCCAGACCGGCAAGCCTTCGCAGGATCCGGCGCTGTTCAAGCCTTTCCTGGAACGCATCAAGCGCGAGACGGACGCCATCATCAACATCACCACGGGCGGCAGCCCGCATATGACGGTAGAAGAGCGCATGCGGCCCGCCACCACGTTCCAGCCGGAGCTGGCGTCGCTGAACATGGGTTCCATGAATTTTGGCCTGTTTCCCATGCTGGACCGCTTCTCGGAGTTCAAGCATGACTGGGAGCGCGAGCATCTGGAAAACAGCCGCTCGCTGATCTTTCGCAACACGTACCAGGACATCGAATCCATCCTGACGCTGGGCAACGCCAATGGCACCCGATTCGAATTCGAGTGCTATGACATCAGCCATCTCTACAACCTGGCCCATTTCGTGGATCGTGGCCTGGTCAAGTCGCCGCCCTTCATCCAGTCCGTATTCGGCATCCTGGGCGGCATCGGGCCGCATCCGGAAGACCTGATGCACATGAAACGCACGGCGGACCGCCTGTTTGGCAACGACTACGAGTGGTCGATCCTGGGCGCCGGACGCAACCAGATGCCGTTGGCCACGATCGGCGCAGCCATGGGCTCAAACGTGCGGGTGGGGCTGGAAGATTCGCTGTGGATCGGGCCGCGTCAGCTGGCCGAATCCAACCGCGTTCAGGTCGAACGCATCCGCGGCATCCTCGAAGCGTTGAACCTCGATGTCGCCACGCCGGACGAGGCGCGGGCCAAGCTGGGATTGAAAGGAAAGGACAACGTCGCGTTCTGACCGGGCAAGCGGCGCGGGCGGGCGGTCAGCGCCGCCCGCTTTTTTGCGCTAAGCCGGATCAGGCGTGGCGCCGCAAGGCCTCAGCCAGCGTGCTCACATCCAGCGTGCGATCGAAGTTGGCGGCATGCCTGGCTTTCAGGCTGAGGTCCGCGGCCAACGTCAATTCCGCGTCGGTCGGCTGGCCGGGCGCGCCGAGTTCGCGCAGCGTGGTCGGCAGGCCGACCTGGGCGTACCACTGTTGCAGATCGGCCAACATCCCATCGCCGCGGCTTTCCAGGTCCAGCTGCACCAGCAGGCCCACCGCGACCTGCAGGCCATGCAGCGCCGTCGCGATGCCGTTGATCTTAGGCAGCCCGCGCGTCAGGGCGTGGGCAATGGACAGGCCGCCGCTTTCGAAACCGAGACCGCTCATGAGGATCATCGCTTCCACCACGCGCTCGAACGCGGGCGTGGGCTGGCCGGTTCCCGCCACGGCCACGGCGTCAGCGCCGTCCGCCATCAGCGTGCGCAGGCAGCCGTCCGCAATGAGCTGGGCCGTGAGCAGCGGCGCCGCGTCATACATGTTCTTGCCGCCATTGCGCTGGCATTGCTCGGCTTCGAACTTCTTGGAAATCGCATCGCCCAGTCCGGCGCGAAAGAAATGCACCGGCGCGGTCGCGATGATCGCGGTGTCGACCCGCACGATGGTGGGATTGAACAGCATGTGCTCGACGGCAAGGAGATTGTGATGCGCGTCGTAAAGCACGTAGTTCTTGCTGGTGGGCGCGTCGTTGGACGCCACCGTGGGAACGGTGATCAGGTGGCAGTGGGACGACTTCGCAACGGCCTTGCCCGCATCCAGCGACTTGCCGCCGCCCACCGCAATGACCATGTCGATGCCCGCGGGTGCGGCCTGGGCGCGCAAGCCGTCAATGACCTCGGGCGTCAGGTCGCCCTCCACGATCAGCGGCACAAGCGTCACGCCGTGCCCGGCGCACACCGCCTCGATTCTTGGACCCAGCACGCCATGGACGTAGCTGTCGATGACGAGCGCGGCGCGTCTTCCGAACAGCGCCGCATATTGTCCCAACGTTTCCAGGGCGCCCGATCCCTGGATGTAGCGGCTGGGCGCTCCAAAAATCTTCAGCATGGCGTCTTCCTATTTGCGGGCCCCGGGGGGGCGGTAGTCGAGTTCTTTTTCCCGTTCGACCAGCCAG
>JAEYVD010000699.1 GCA_023432075.1 Pseudomonadota bacterium
GTAGATCTCCAGGATGAAAGGGGGCAATGCATTGAGGCAGGATCGCCTCACAGCCCCCATCATAGTTCGTGCGCGGCCGGCTTGCTGCCTTTGGCGTAAGCGCGAAAAGAAGATGAACAGTTCGAAACGACTCCATACGGCAGCTTCACCGGGAGGAAACGCGCGCTTGCCATAATCGCTTGGTAGATATCGCCCGCCGCGGTCGTGAGAGGCTCTGCGCCGCGAACGGGCCTTACAGGGAGACTATCGATGCGCAGATTCCTGACCGGCCTGACCTTGACCCTGGCCGCCGCCGCCCCCGCCGTGGCGGCTCCCGACGCCGCCGAGCAAGCCCAATACGATTCCTTCGTCGTCGCCGCCGGCGCGTCCAACGGCGCCGCGCGTGCGTGCGGCGCGTCCGAGCCCGACCTGGCGCAGCATCAGGACACGGCGCGCAAGAATCTCACGCGCTATGCCCAAGAGTATGGGTTTGCCGCCAGCGGGTACGACGCCGAGTTTGCCAAGGGGCAGGCCGAGGGCAAGACAATGATGGAAGACATGAAGCGTTCCGGCGTCGATGGATGCCGGGGCGTGCTGGGCGGCTTTCAGAGTGAACGGGTGATGAAGTACGAAGATATGAAGCAGGGGTTGGCGGAGGTGAGTGATGGGCTGCCGGGGGAGAAGGCAAGGTAGGGAGTGGATGACAGAGTCCGGAATGCGCCTGTGCAAGCGTCAGTCTCCCCGCCCGTCCCAAGCGTTATCGCATGCCTCGATCAGCCCCTGAGGCCACTTGCGGAGTGGCAGAACGCGGTCGAGTGCGTAGTAGAGCAGGTCGCCGATGATTGCTATGGGTGCCAGCGGCAATGCGACGAAGAGAAAAAAGGGCACGGCAACCGGATACCACCAGATCTTCACGCGCAGCATCTTCAACGGGTTGAAATGCCGGAACGCGTCAAGGGGCCGTTGCAGCCGATACTCCAGATACGGAGCCGGGGCGGGAACCGCAGCCGCGCCCTCCCGCATGAACAGCCGGATGTACTCCCAGATCATTGCAGCACCGTAAATACCTCGCTTCGACATGGCTGCCGGTGCGTCCTGGGTGCCCATGATGACAGTGCGCAGTTGCTTTCCGTCGAGCCCCCAACGAGGAAAAACCAAACAGAGGATTCCCTCATTGATGGGAACTCCGCCAGCTGAGGCGGTAGTAACGTCCTTAATGTAGACCTCGATCTTGCTCCAATCTTCAGAAACGACTTTTCCCTCATGAACAAAGCTGACGGTTTTTGCTTTTCGGTTATATACGATGGGTAGCTGGCGGCGCCACGGGACGAAAATCCAGGAGCAAGCAATAAACACAAACAGACTTACGCCGAATGGTATATACGAATATTGCCAGTAAAACTCTAAAAAATTACTTTTAAAGCCCACTTGTGACAACGACTTTTTATAAACCGCAAACTCATACAAAGAGAATATCGCCCAAAAAAAAACCGTGAGAAGGACCGCCCACCAACTCATGCTCCCTCGTCCACCATAAAGGGAACCAGAAGCTGTCCGCATGAACAGGCAATCTTCCGTCATCTTCATGAGATTCTTATCCGCCGCGGGGTCGACGCCCAGAAGAGGGTCATCGATTCGCAGCGCGTCCACGCGGTTGTATACCCAGCTTTTTTCCGTTTGCGGCACGATGCGCCGCTTCCGTTCACTTGTCATTTGAATGCTCCGTGGAAACCACCTGACCGTGGGATCGATGCTCGCGAACAAGAAACCTCATCCTTTGCACGCTCATTGGTCCAACATCTCCTTTCTCTCACTTCGTTCGGTAATACCAAGGAACATCCTCATTGGCAAAGGAATATGTGGCAGCCAAAGGTTCTCCTAATAATTTCGGCACATATTTGGCGGTCAATGACAAGTCAAAGTCGATATCGTTTCGCAGGCCGGTAATAACGTAGGTGAGCAGCATCCCGCCGGAGACCAGTTGCTTGCGTCGCTCCTGCCTGATTGTCAAATCCGTCTCGGCGCCACCCGAAACATTAGGAGACGTCTCCCCCATCACCGAGACTGATTGCAGGGGCAGAATTTCCCCCTCTAGAGGGTATGCAATTTCAACAAGTAGCCGGGGCGAGTAAGTCGTCGTTATTCCCACCGTGCCAACTGCGCTCACCAAAGTATCCAGTGCGAGAACTTTCCATTCGCTGTCGAACTTTTTGGGCGCGTAATTTATTTCGACATAGGCCTTGTTCTCTGCCGCGAGCGAGGGGTAAGCGACGCCAGATTCTCGCCCCAACAATGCGCGCTTTCCGAAGGTGCCATCGTTCAGCCAAAAATCGAGAGCGGAATACCGGCCGTCGTCCCCTTTACACAGCCACCAGAGACCCAATCCAAGAAGAATGACACCCGCCACAATCCAGCCCCAAACGGGAATGCCCAGGAAAGAGCCGGCCAGTCCGATGCCCGTGGTCATTGCTCCGGCACCAGCATGTGTCAATGCAATCCCGCCGAAAAACATTCCAGCTCCAGCCAGTGCATAGTAAGTACCGGCGCTTGCATTTCCGATCTGATATTGCTTGTACGCCTTAAACCAGTTGGTAATAGCATCAGCCAAAGCGCCTCCATAACCAAATAAGCGCAATGCGCCTGTACTCGCCACTGCGCGAAGTGCGGAACTCAAAACCGACGCATTCTCAAACATGGCTGGTGCCAGCGCGCGCGTTGCTACCAACGCACCGTTCACCGCACTCGCCGTACCGAGTGCGGCTGCAGCCAAGTTCGACACTGTCGCGATGTCGTCGAGGTCTGCGCTGATCCGAAAATCCTCAATAGCTTTCATGAGATTCCAAATGCTGAGCACCGCAACGCCGCTTGCCGCCCCCCCTTCAAACACCTGCAAAAAGGGATTCGCATATCGCGTAAGCGGCGTCAAACGCTCCCATTCCAAAAGGACAATTTCATTTCCGGCATGTTGGGCAATTGATCCTTCAGCAGTGAGCCCTCGAACACCCGGAACTTGTCCTAGCCGGGCGTAGCCCTCTGCGAGCGTCAGGCGGCGTCCGACGATTCGATCCCCGTAGCGTTCTTCGAGCAGGCCACGCAAATGCGCGGCGTCGGCCTCACTGCCTGTGCCTGCCAACCGATGAATAAGTGCATCCACATTATTTCGGACCGCGCCACGCCAATTCGGGGCACGGGTCAAGGTATAGACCCCGACCTGCTCCATCAGATATTGAACGGCCACGAATCTCACGAGGCCGGCAAACACCTTGCCGGCTGCCGTATCCACGAGGACGTCGGCCTTGTTCTCCACAAGCGTGTCCCCGAAGCCTTTGTCATGCCCCAGGTTCTCCAGGATCGGGTTTTCCCGCCATGGCAACGCCCACCATTCTCCGAACAGCGCTCTTTCGTGGTCTTTCTTGCCGGTGGGCGTCGTCGCAGTGCCCCAGATCATGCCTTCGACGCAATGGGTGAAGGCCGTGGCATGGCTGGTTGAAGCCACTGGGTCGGTGAGGTCGTAGCGCAGAAAGGTTGCGCCAAAGTCCGCAGGTTTCGCACGCTGACGGTAGTCTTTCAACCAGACGCATCGGTCATTCTTATGGTCCAGCACGGCAATGTGCCGCTTTTCCAGCTCTCGCTCGAAATTCTTCAAATAGGCGACCCGCTCGTCTTCCTTCACATGCCTGGAATAGCGCTCGGCATTGAGCGCCAGAACTGCCATCCGCTGGCCTGCCGGGTCTTTGGGCATGGCTTCCAGCTGCGCTTTGGCGCTGGGGTACGAAGATGGACGATGCCTCGGTGGCTCGCGCTCCTGAACTGCAAGATTGTCTTCAAACCACTTGCGCTTGTACTCGTACTCGTAGACGTCGCGCTTCAAGGCCTTGTCGAGCTTCCCCTGACCCGCCTCAGTCTGCAGATCAATTCCCTTGCCGTTGGCATAGGCAGCCTCGTAGATCCGTCCAATCAACTGGGCGATGATCGTCTTGCGATAGCGCTGGATATCGTCGCCCTTGCTTGAGGCATCAGGCGCCGAGGTGTAAGTCTCGATATCCGAGCGAGATTCATGGAAGATGCCACCCAGATCCTGCACCAAGGCAATGTTGTCATGCATGACGACAGCGATCTGCTTGGCGGACGCTACCGCTCTCATGCCTGTCACCAAGGCTTGAGCAGAACGTGTCGACTGTTTGATGCGCCAGGGCGAAAAGCCAAGGTCGGTGCCCTTGAACTCCTCCACCAATTCTCCCAGCCGATTTGCTGGAAAGGTATGTCTGGCTGGCGCGCTGTCCGTCCATACCCTCATGTCAACGGTCGTTGCCAACTTTGCCCGGATGCCGTCCAAGTCCGATTCGATTTCGCGGATTTTTCGCTCGGTAAGCAACGTGTCCGTCAATAAAATGTGGACTACTGAACGCTCATTCGCCCAGATGTGGGGCAGAGAGCGTCCCGGTTTGTAGCCCCCGAGCGCCGCTTCCAGTGAGCGATGCCTGGACAAAAGCTCGATGAATTGACCGGTCTCTTCGTTAACCCGCCAGACGAATACCGTCCCGTCGGTCTCATCGAATAGATAGACGAATCCCGCGCCCACGCAACGCAATCCATACTGCGCGTGGTCCAACGTCTGAAAGCCAGTTTCCAGCGACGGCGCGTCATAAGCATAGTCGGCACCACCCTTGGGCCGAGGATGGGCGGAATAGCGCAGCGGAAACAAGGGGATTCGGGCCTTGCAGCTTTCGTTGGCGCTGCGATGGCCATTACTTGCTGCCATGATCAATGTCCTTCGATCATCAGGTAATTCAATGCCCGTGCGGCGCGGGCGCCCGGTGTCATCGCGGGGTCCTCAAGAAACTCAATCACCTTGGCCGCGCATCGGCGGTAAGCGGGGTGACGGAAGGCATCCAGGGCGGAATCAAGATGAGAGAACTCCTTGAACCCCCAGCTATTGAGCTGCTCCATCCACACCCGGGTTTGCTGACGCGGGTCGTCGCGAAAGCTGTGAGGGGCCTGCCGGGTGATCGCGATGTGCTTGTGAAGGTGCTGGTCGGTCAACCCCGCATCAATGGCGCTCATTTCTGCGTGGTTGAATTGAAAGCCGCCTTGCACCGGGTGCGGACCATCCGGTTGGCGATAGCGCCACCACTGATGCGCTGGCCCGAGGCTTTCCCGCCAGATCAGTTCCTGAATGGGCCCCAGCAGCGCAGCGGCCCGGAAAGGCGCAAGGGCTCGCAGCACGCTCGCAAGCGCGGTTGTTTCCTGAATCCGGAAGCGAGCCTTGTTGCCATTGGGCATCAGCACGAACAGGACCGCTCGCAGCTGGGCTATTACCTCGTCGATCGAGCGGGAGGACGCGAGAAAGACCGCCCCACCGGTTGACGCCCAGGGGTCGATGAAAAATCCCGACAGACGCGAATCGGATTGGTACTGCACCAGCACCGGCCCGTCCGCGTGATGGTTGTCGTACTCGGTGTCGCCCCACACCCACCGCAGGGAAGTGGCATAGTCGACTTTGCGCACGAAGTCACCGATGGTGGCGCGCTCCGGCGAGTCCGGTTGGCGCACCAGCCACTCGTCAAGTATTTCGGTTTCGAGCAGCAGAAACGTCGCCAGCGAAGGCGGATGCAATTCGGGCTGCGTCATCTGGTCCAGGGCGATCAACATATCAACGCTCGTGGGAGTTGCCGCACGGACAGTCCGACCGCGGACAACTGCCGTCGCTGCGCTTCCTGCACAGCACGTCGAATGGCAGGCCCGGAGCGGGAACCCCCACAGGGGCCGAGATCGGGCTCGCACTGCCGCTCTGTTGGCGCATCGGTCCCTTCACCTGAATCGCGACTCCATCGAGCGTGATGCCTGATCCGTCGATTCGGATGGTTCCTCCGGGGCCTTTAAGAAATAGGCTTTCCCCCGCATGGATCTCATAGACCTTGGTGCGCTGCCGGATCGCCTGCCCCGCCTGCAGTTCCGCGTGCCCCTCCACCGTCTGTTCCTGGTGTCCGCCGATACTCACGCGATGATTTGCCGCCGTCTTGTCGCGGCGGTTGTTGCCCACCTCTTCGGTGCGGTCCTTGGCGGTGTAGATCGTGTGGTTGCGCCCCACCGTCAGGAAGTCGACCTGGCCGATTTCATGCCGCCGGTCCAGGCCGATATTCACCTGTTCGTCATTACCCACGGTTTCCTTGCGGTCATGGCCGATGGTGATGGATTCGTCGTGTTCCACTTGTTCACTGCGGTCGTGGCCCACGAAGGTGGTTTCATTGTGGTTGACGTGGATGTTCTGGTCCTTCTGCGCGTGGACGTAGATTTCTTCCTGGTCTTTTTCGTCTTCGAATCGCAGTTCGTTGTACCCCTCGCCCTTGTGTGTCTTGCTTTTGATCGTCATCCGCGTCTTGTGGCGCGGCAGTTCGTAGGGGGGCAATTGCAGGCGGTTGTATGCCCGGCCTGTGATCACGGGCTGGTCTGGGTCGCCGTCGAAATGGGAAACGATGACCTCCTGGCCGATCCTTGGGATGGCCATGTGGCCCCATGTGGCGCCGGCGATGTCTTGCGAAACACGGATCCAGCAGGAGCTGTGTTCGTCCTGCCTGCCTTCACGGTCCCAGGGGAACTGGACCTTCACCCGCCCGTACGCGTCGGTGTAGATTTCTTCGTTGGGCGGTCCGACCACGACAGCGTTTTGCGGTCCGTCGATGCGGGGTCTCGGCAACGGCTCGGCGCGCCACTCGGCATCGTCTGGCACCAGCTTGGCCTCGTAGCAGTAATGCGTACCCGACTGTGCCTCGGCGCTCTCCTCGGCCAGGCACGCGTGCTGCGTACCGCGGTGAACGATGCGCACTGGGCGCCAGCCGCGGTTCATGTCTTCGCGCGGGTGGCCGGTCAGCGTGAAGGAGATGCCGGGCTGCAGTCGCGGATCATCGCCTTCGGCCAGGGCAATGCGGGCATCGCGGCGATGCCCGCGCAGGCGGTTATCGGCGAAGGGCTTGCCGGCCTCGTCAAACTTGGCGCGGGCCGGATAGTCGTAGCGCGCATAACGGCGGCCCTGATGATCCAGATCCCGTCCGTCGCGGGTGTGCTCGTGGGTATAGCGGGGATGGTGGAAGGTGTAGTCGCGCTGCGTCTGACGCGCAGTGCGCACGCTCTCGCCATAGGCAAAGCGGCGCAGCGCGGGTTGCGGTTGGTCGCCACCGGGCGCGGGGTTGTACTGCACCGGCCCATCGCCCACGCGGCCATGAATGAACAGGCGATCACTGTGGACGAGTTGGTGGCCCTCCGCGCTATGCCGGAAGGAATAGAAAAAACCTTCCTCGCGCATGATGCGCTCAATGAAGTGGTAATCGGTGTCGCCGGCTTGCACGCAGTATTCGCGTGACTGGTGCTCGGTGGTGTTGCGCTGCTCGTAGTCAAGCGTGAGCCCATGCGCCTTGAACACGAGATCGGTGATCTGCGGGACGGTCAGTGACTGGAAAATACGCCAGTCGGAACTGAGCTTTAAGCGCGCCAGACGCGGCTCGACGACGGCTGAATAGCGTGTTCGGCGAAAACCCGTGTCGCCCTGGACGAACGAGGACACAGCGCCGTGCACGAAGCGCACGGGCGTGTCGCCATGCCAGATCGTGAGCAGCGAGGCACGGTCCAGAATGCTGCCGAAATCGATGGCGGCCTTCGCACTGGCCAGGTCCACTTCAAGTTTGAAGGTCTCGGACAAACCTTCTTCCAGCGAAAACCCGACGACTTCAAAGGACTCGTCGCCGACAGCAAATGTGAAGCGCAGATTGGATTGGGTTGGCATGGCAAGCTCC
>JAEYVD010000873.1 GCA_023432075.1 Pseudomonadota bacterium
GAATCGAGACGTAGAGCACGTCGCTACGTTCGTAGAAGATTTCCTGGATGCCCTGGCCGTGGTGCATGTCGGTGTCCAGGATGGCGACGCGGGGAAACCGGGACGTGAGCCGCTGGGCGGCAATGGCGGCGTTGTTCAGGTAGCAGAATCCGCCCGCGGCATCGCGCCGCGCATGATGGCCGGGCGGACGGCAGATGGCGTAGGCGCCGCGGCCGCCGGCCAGGAGCGCATCGGCGCCCGCAATGGCGCATTGCGCCGACCAGTAGGCCGAATGCCAGGTCTTCGGACCGACCGGGCAACTGCCGTCGGCCAGGTAGCGCCCGGCCTTGGCCAGCACGCCGCGCAGCGCATTGGGCTCGCGCACGAAGACGTTCGATACGACCTCGCCGCCCCAGTCGCCGGGCAGCTTCATCCAGTCTTCATGCGCCTCCTGCAGAAAGCGCAGGTAATCCAGGCTGTGCACCGCCGCGATCGCGCCCGCCCCCTGGTCGGCCGGCGCCTGGACATCGAAGCCCAGCTTGCGCGCCGCCTGCACCAGGCCGTCCAGCCGCGACGGCACCTCCTGCGGCGTGCGCATCTTGCCGCGCGAAAAATAGGTCTGCGGATGGTGAAGCTTTTGATCGTCGTGGAAGAACGCCTTCATGCCTGGGACCTCGAAACGGGTTAGCTCACGAACCCTGAATTCTTATCCAGCGGCTCGGCGCTGCTTATGGGGGATTACCCGCGTCGTGCGCGTTTGCCGGCGTCCTGCGCGCGCCTATCCAGACCGATCATGCGTCCTCGCGGCCCTGTCCCAACCGTGCGATGGCCGCCTCAAGATCGTCGGCATGCACCATCAGCGCCCGCACCTGCTGCAAACACGGAAACTGGTTGAGCACGGGGCTCCAGCGTGGCGAGGCCAGCAATTGATGCCATAGCGGCGCAAGCGTCTGCGCATCCGGCGCCTCGCCTGCGATCAGCCGGCTGGCGTAGTCCAAACTTTCTTGCGCGGACAGCAGCTGCATGCGGCTCGCGGCGCTGAGCAGCCGGGGCGCGGGTTCCGCGGGCGCGTTCGAGAAATAGAGGATCGTGCTGGCCAGCTCGTCCGGGTCAGCCGGCAGCGCGGCCAGCGCCGCGCCGCGCAGTCGAATGGGCCCCTGATGGCTGTCGAACATATAAGAGGTCTGCGCGTCGGCATGCTTGAGCAGCCGCAGGCCGCGCAGCAGGCGCGGCAGATCCGTGGTGGCGGCGTCCGTGGAAGCCTTGGCCTCCACCAGCAGACATACGTCCCAAACCGGATCCGCCGCATCGCCGCCCGACTGGCGCAGCAGGGCCACGTCCCATTCGGTCTTGGCGCGGTCGGCATTGCCAGGTATCGACGCCGGCACGCGCAGGGAGGTGGCTACCCGGTAGGTCTGGCCGGACGCGCGTTCAAGGTGCGTGGCCAGCGCGGCGATCGACGATTCGGCCAGCGCTTCGACGGCCACGCCGCGGCGGCGGGCGGCCAGCCCCTGCGCGGCGGCCTCAGGCGTGCCGGGGCGGGGGCCTTGGCGCTGCCAAAGGGTTTGATAGCGCTGAACCTGCGGATCCGACGCCAAGGCATCAAGCCGCTGCAGACGGCCCAAGGCTGGATCGCGCAGCAGGCCATCGAGCTGACCGGCGAGCGCCGCGTCCAACGTTTGATCAGAGGGCGGGGCGCAAAGCAGTGCCTGCACCCCTTGCGTCAGCGCGGTCCAGTTGCCCGCCGCAGCCGCATCATGCAAGGCTGCGAGGGCGCCCGCCAGCGGTCCGGCCGGCATCCCGCGACGCTTGCCGGGATGCGCAAAGGCGTCCACGGCCGTGCGCACCGCTCGCCGGTCCGCGCCGGCGTGTGCCGACAGCGAAGCATGTTCGCGCACGTGCGGGGATTGGTGGCGCAGGACCATCGCCTGGAAGGCGGGATCTCCGCCCGGCTCCCGGAGGGCGTCACGGATCAACCGCGACAGCGCATCGGCAAAAAAACACTGATGCGCGCTTTGCGGCGCGGCGCCGGAACTGAGCGCCGCGCGACCTGCTTCGATGACGGCGGCAAGCGCCGTTGCCGGGTCGGAATCTTCAAGCCCGCAGGTGGGGGCGGGCATCGCCGCAATGCGGTAGCGGCGCGCCACGGCGCGCAGCGTCTGTTCGATCAAGGCGGACGGTAAGGCAGCGGGCATGAAGGTTCCGTGGCATGCCCGGCCTCGTCGCTAGTTACCTACCAGGGCACGACCGACACGGCGATCGAAACCACGACGACCAGGGCAATGATGGTGAGGATGTGATTTGTACGCATATTTTCTCCTTTGAGCCACTGCTACACACTACTTGCTTGCGCCTGCCCTCGTCTGCAACTGAAGTTTTAATTTCTCATCGGATGTTAGCGGCGGGCTTTTGGCGCGGATTTCCCGTGTCGGCGCGGGGTATAACCAAGGCAAGCGGCCGCGAACCCTTCGCGCCGCGCCGATCGGGAGGTGCCATGCGCGACATCGTGCAATTGTGTCCGGAAGGGCTGTACTGTCCGGCCGGCGGCTTTCATATCGATCCGTGGCGGCCGGTGGATGTGGCCGTGCTGACGCATGGCCACGGCGATCACGCGCGCTCCGGCATGAGCTGCTATCACACCAGCGCCGAAGGCCTGCCCATTCTGCAATGGCGCCTGGGCGAACAGGACTACCGGGTCCATGCCTACGGCGAGTCCTTCACATTGGGCGACGCGCGCGTGTCGCTGCATCCGGCCGGTCACGTGTTGGGATCGGCCCAGGTGCGCATCGAGGTCGGTGGCGAAGTCTGGGTCGTGTCCGGCGACTACAAACGCCAGCCCGATCCCACGTGCAGCCCTTTCGAAGTCGTGCCGTGCGATACCTTCATCACCGAGGCCACCTTCGGCCTGCCCATCTATCGCTGGCCCAGCGCCTCGGACGTGGCGCGAGACATCGTGCAATGGCGCGACCACTGTGCCGCGCGCGGCGAGGCGGCCATTCTGTATTGCTACGCGTTAGGCAAGGCGCAGCGCGTGCTTGCGGAATTGATCCCGTTCATCGACCGCCCCGTCTACCTGCACGGCGCGATCGCTGCGGGGGTGGACGTGTATCGCAAGGCGGGCGTGCCGCTGGCCGATACGCGGCTGGTCATCGACGCAGATGGCCCCGCTGCCGCCTCGGGCACGGGATTTGCTGGGGAGCTGATCCTCGCGCCGCCGTCAGCCGCCGGCAGCCCGTGGCTGCGGCGCTTTCGCAAGGCGCAGCACGGGTTCGCGTCCGGATGGATGCGGCTGCGCGGCAATCGGCGGCGCCGCAATATGGATCGGGGTTTCGTGGTGTCGGACCATGCGGATTGGCCCGATTTGGTGCGCACGATCCGCGACACCGGCGCCAAGCGCGTCATCGCCACGCATGGGGACACCGAGGCGCTGGTGCGGACGCTGAACGAATCGGGCGTCGCCGCGGAGACGCTGGTGACGCAGTATGGCGAAGACGACTAGGACGGACGCGGACGTCGTGGATCATCGACAGGGGAACGGACGCAGGCATGAAGCGATTCGCGGGGTTGTATCAGGAGCTTGACCGCAGCACCGCCACCTTGGACAAGCGCGCGGCGCTGGTGGCGTACTTCCGCGATGCGCCGCCGCGCGACGCGGTCTGGGCGCTGTATCTGCTGGCGGGCGGCAAGATCACCAGCGC
>JAEYVD010000885.1 GCA_023432075.1 Pseudomonadota bacterium
CGTGCCGCACACCGGCATGCGCCGCGCCATCGCGCGCCCTCTTACCGAAAGCAAGCAGCACGTGCCGCACTTCTACCTGACCGTCGACTGCCGCATGGACGCGCTGCTGGCGCTGCGCGCGCAGGCCAATCACGGCGGCACGGTCAAGCTGTCGGTCAATGACTTCATCGTGCGCGCCGCCGCGCTGGCGCTGCGCGAGGTGCCCGAGGTCAACGCCTCCTGGCACGACGATGACATCGAATACCACGCCGGCGCCGACGTCTCGGTGGCGGTAGCCACCGACGGCGGCCTGGTGACGCCCATCGTGCGCGATGCCGACGTCAAGCCGCTGTCCGCCATCTCGGGCGAGATCGCCGAGCTGGCCACGCGCGCCAAGGTAAACCGCCTGAAGCCCGAGGAGTTCACCGGCGGCTCGCTGACGGTCAGCAACCTGGGCATGTACGGCATCAGCCAGTTCGCCGCCATCATCAACCCGCCGCAGGCCGCCATCCTGGCCGTGGGCGCGGCCGAACGCCGCCCGGTGGTCGACGCCGAGGGTCAACTGGCCGCCGCCACCGTGATGACGGTGACACTATCCGCGGACCATCGCGTCGTGGACGGCGCGGTCGGCGCACGCTGGCTCGCGGCCTTCCGCGCGCTGATCGAAAACCCCGTGCGCATCCTGCTGTGAGCCCCGCCATGACGAAGACGAGTTTTGACCTGGTCGTGGTGGGCGGTGGCCCGGGCGGCTACGTGGCCGCGATCCGCGGCGCGCAGTTGGGCATGTCGGTCGCGCTGGTCGAGCGCGCCGAGCTGGGCGGCATCTGCCTGAACTGGGGCTGCATTCCCACCAAGGCGCTGTTGCACAGCGCCACCGTGCTGCGCGCCTGCCGCGAGGCCGCGCACTACGGCGTGACGGGCGCGGGCGAGGCGCGTCCCGATCTGGCCGCCATGGTCGCCCGGTCGCGCAAGGTCGCAGGCCGGCTGGGCCAGGGTGTCGCGCACCTGATGAAGAAGAACGGGGTGACGGTGTTTGCCGCCAGCGCCCGGCTTGCCGGGTCCGGCAAGCTGGCGCTGGACAACGGCGCCACGCTGTCGGCCAAGCACATCATCCTGGCCACCGGCGCGCGCGCCCGCGAGTTGCCGGCGCTGCCCGTGGGCGAACGCATCTGGGCCTACCGCCAGGCACTGGTTGCCGACGCGATTCCGACGTCGCTGCTGGTGGTGGGCGCAGGCGCCATCGGCGCCGAGTTCGCCAGCTTCTATCGCGCGGTGGGGGCCGAGGTCACGCTGATCGACATGACGCCGGAGATCCTGCCGCAGGAAGACGCCGAGATTTCGCAGTTGGCGCGCAAGGCCTTCGAGAAGCAAGGCATCCGCGTCCTGACCCGCTGCGCGGTGACGGCCTCGTCGACCACCGCCAACGGCGTCAAGGTCACGCTGGAGCACGACGGTAAAAAGATCGAACAGACGTTCGACCGCGTCATCGTCGCCGCCGGCATCGTCGGCAACGTCGAGAATCTTGGCCTGGAAAAGACGCGCGTCAAAGTCGAAAAGACGCACATCGTCACCGACGGCCTGTGCCGCACCGGCGAGCCGGGCGTCTACGCGATCGGCGACGTGGCCGGCGCCCCTTGGCTTGCCCACAAGGCCAGCCACGAAGCCGTGCTGTGCGTGGAAGCCATCGCCGGCCTGCCCGTGCACGCCATCGACCCGCTGCGCATTCCCGCCTGCACCTATTCCTACCCGCAGGTCGCCAGCATCGGCATGACCGAAGCCCGCGCGCGCGAACACGCCACCCGACACGGCGGCGACATTCGCGTTGGCAAATTCACCTTCGCCGGCAACGGCAAGGCGATTGCGATGGGAGAGGACCAGGGACTCGTCAAGACGGTCTTTGACGCCAAATCGGGCGAACTGCTGGGCGCGCACATCATCCACCCCGAGGCGTCCGAACTGATCACGGGCTATGGCGTGGCCGCATCGTTGGAAGCCACCGAAGAAGACCTGATGCACACCGTGTTCGCGCATCCGACGCTATCGGAAACGCTGCACGAATCGGTGCTGGCGGCGTTTGGACGGGCATTGCACGCGTAGCCAATGACGGTGTCTGACACCCTCGTGAGACAGGCAACATGCCGAGAGCACGTCCGCAGGGTGTCAGACACCTGCGCGACCTGCGCACATCAAATCCGGCCCGCGTAAAAATCCAGGAAGCACGCAATCCGCCGCGACAGCTGCGTATTGCGGTGATATACCGCATGCATCGGTTGCAGGTAATCGGTGTATTCGCTTTCCAGCACCTTTACCAGCCGCCCGGCCGCGATATCTTCGCGCACGACGAAGTCCGACAGGCAGGCGATGCCCACGCCGCGCAGGGCCAGTTGCCGCTGCGTTTCGCCGCTGGAGGTCGCCAGCGTCGGCGTCGCCTGAAAACTCGACCCGCCCGCATGGCGCAGTGGCCAGAGGTTAAGGCTTTCCGGCTGGGTGAAGCCCAGCACCTCGTGGTCGGCCAGATCTTCCACCGTGCGCGGCGCGCCACGGCGGGCGATGTAATCGGGACTGGCCATCATCCAGCGCGGCGACGGCCGTAGCGCGCGGGCATGCAGCGTCGAATCGGTCAGCGGCCCCATGCGCAGCGCGACATCGGTGCGATGCTCCATCAGGTCCACGATGCGGTCGTTGCTGGTCAATTCCAGCGAGATCTCCGGATACGCGCGCCGGAACTCGGCGACATGCGGCACCACGCAATGCAGCATCACCGGCACCGACGCATCCACGCGCAATCGCCCGGCCGGCCGCTGGTGCACCATGCGCATGCACTCCTCGGCCTCTTCTAATGCGGCCACGATCTGGCGCGCCTTGGGCAGGAAATGCCGCCCTTCCTCGGTCAGTTCCATGCGGCGTGTGGTGCGGTTCAGCAACGTGACGCCCAGGTCTTCCTCCAGCCGCTGCAGGCCCCGGCTCACACCGGATGCGGTCTGGCCGAGCATTTCGGCCGCGGCGCTGAGGGAACCGGCGTCGACCACGCCGAGGAAGAGGCGCAAGGCTTCGGAGTTCAGGGACATTTATTGCGCTCCGGTGGGGGGTCGCTGAATTTTATCGGCACGATCACCGCGTTCACCTGCGATCGACACCAAATCCACGATTTACAGGCTAGAGACTGTATTTCCGCAACCCCGCCCGCTTGACGTGTGCCGTTCGCCACTGCCACAGCCGCTCAGCACAAAAGAAAAAAGCGGCGCCCGAAGCGCCGCCTTTCTCAGCAACCGGTCATCAACCGATCACCGCTTGCCCTTGAGCTTGAGCTGCGACAGATCGCGCACCGCGCCGCGATCGGCCGCCGTGGCCAGCGCGGCATAGGCCTGCAGCGCCTGCGACACCACGCGTTCGCGGCCCACCGGCTCCCAGCCGTCGGCGCGCGCGTCCATTGCGGCGCGGCGGCGGGCCAGTTCGTCGTCGGACACGGCCAGGTGGATCTTGCGGTTGGGGATGTCGATCTCGATCGTGTCGCCTTCCTCGACCAGGCCGATGGTGCCGCCTTCGGCCGCTTCCGGCGAGGCGTGGCCGATCACCAGACCGGACGAGCCACCCGAGAAACGGCCGTCGGTAAAGAGCGCGCAGGTCTTGCCCAGGCCCTTGGACTTCAGGTAGGACGTGGGGTACAGCATTTCCTGCATGCCCGGGCCGCCCTTGGGGCCTTCGTAGCGAATCACCACCACGTCGCCCGCGACGACCTTGTCGCCCAGGATGCCTTCAACGGCGTCGTCCTGGCTTTCGAAGACGCGTGCGCGGCCCGTGAAGACCCACTGCGACTCGTCCACGCCGGCCGTCTTCACGATGCAACCCTTTTCCGCCAGGTTGCCGTACAGCACGGCCAGGCCGCCGTCCTTGGAATAGGCGCTTTCCTTGCTGCGGATGCAGCCCGTCTTGCGGTCGGTATCCAGCGTCAGGAACGTGGCGTCCTGGCTGAAAGCGACCGTGGTCGGGATGCCGCCGGGTGCCGCGCGGTAGAACTTTTTGGCTTCTTCGCTGGCGTTGCCGGCCACGTCCCATTGCTGGATGGCGTTGCCCAGCGTGCCGCTGTGCACGTTGCCGCAGGACAGGTCCAGCAGATCGGCGCGCGCCAGTTCACCCAGGATGCCCAGGATGCCGCCGGCGCGGTGCACGTCTTCGATGTGGTACTTGTCGGTGGCGGGCGCCGCCTTGCACAGGCACGGCACCTTGCGCGAGATGCGGTCGATATCGGCCATGGTGAAGTCCACGCCGGCTTCCTGCGCCGCGGCCAGCAAGTGCAGCACGGTGTTGGTCGAACCGCCCATCGCCACATCCAGCGCCATCGCGTTCTGGAACGCGCTCTTGGTGGCGATGTTGCGAGGCAGGACGGATTCGTCTTCTTCGACGTAGTAGCGGCGGCACAGGTCAACGACCAGGCGGCCGGCCTGTTCGAACAGCCCCTTGCGCCAGGCGTGCGTGGCGACGATGGTGCCGTTGCCCGGCAGCGCCAGGCCGATGGCTTCGGTCAGGCAGTTCATCGAGTTGGCGGTGAACATGCCGGAACAGGAGCCGCAGGTCGGGCAGGCGCTGCGTTCGACTTCGGCGACTTCCGCGTCCGACACGTTGGGATCGGCGGCCTTGATCATGGCGTCGACCAGGTCGATCTTGGCGATGACCTTGCCGTCGGTGGGCGACTTGACCTTGCCCGCTTCCATCGGGCCGCCGGACACGAACACGACCGGGATGTTCAGGCGCATCGCGGCCATCAGCATCCCCGGGGTGATCTTGTCGCAGTTCGAGATGCAGACCATGGCGTCGGCGCAGTGCGCGTTGACCATGTATTCCACCGAGTCCGCGATGAGTTCGCGCGACGGCAGCGAATACAGCATGCCGCCGTGACCCATGGCGATGCCGTCGTCCACGGCGATGGTGTTGAATTCCTTGGCGACGCCGCCGGCGGCTTCGATTTCCTTGGCCACCAGCGCGCCCAGGTCGCGCAGGTGCACGTGGCCGGGGACGAACTGCGTGAACGAGTTCACCACGGCGATGATCGGCTTGCCGAAGTCGCCGTCCTTCATGCCGGTGGCGCGCCACAAGGCGCGGGCGCCGGCCATGTTGCGGCCGTGGGTCGAAGTGCGGGAGCGGTAGTGCGGCATGATCTGTCTCAGGCTGTAGCTGTTAGCGTGGGCGGCAAAACGGTAAATAATACGCTGGTTCCGCCCCCGGCCGCCCCGCGGCCGTGCTGAAACGGACACGCGGCCGTCAGGCGGACGCTACGCCGCGCGCCGCAAAGGCGCTGGGCGACTCCCCCAGCGCCTTGCGGAACATGGCCGCGAACGCGCTGGGGCTTTCGTACCCCAGGTCCAGCGCCACATCCAGCACCCGATCGCCCCGCGCCAGCCGCTCCATCGCCGCCAGCAGCCGCGCCTGCTGGCGCCAGCGGCCGAACGTCATGCCCGTATGCCGCAGAAAAAGCCGATGCACCGTCTTGGGATCCACCCCCAACGCCCGCGCCCAGTCGGCCGCCCCGTCCTGACGTTCCGGATGCCGCACGATGGCCCGGCAGATCCGGGCAAGGCGCGGTTCCGACGGCTGGGGCAAATGCAGCGGCAGCGCGGGTTCCTGATGCAGCTCGTCCAGCAGCAGCATCATCAGCCGGCCGTCGCGCGTGTCCGGCGCCCAGTCCAGCGGCACCTGGGCAGCGGCCGCCATCAACTCGCGCAGCAAGGGCGACACCGACAACACGCAGCACTGCGCGGGCAGATGCGCCGCCGCGCCGGGTTCCACAAACACGGTGCGCATGCGCGGTTCGCCGCTCATGCGGATGCCGTGCGTTACCCACGCCGGCACCCACACGCCGCGCGTCGGCGGCACCACCCAGATGCCCGCATCCGTGTCCACCACCATCACGCCCGATATCGCATAGACCAGTTGTCCGCGCCGATGGCGATGGCGCTTGACGCGATGCCCGTCCGGGTAGTCCACGGCCAGCCCGGCCACCGGACGGCGGGACGATTCATAGGGATAGAGATCCAGTTCGGCCGGCGCGCGCGGCATGGCGGATGCCGTCATGGCGTATCCCCCCGCAGCGCCAGCAGCGCATCCTGCAGATGGCGCAGCCCGCGGCTGAGCGGCTTGTCGCGCCGCAGGACGATCGCCAGGTCGCGCGACAGGCGCGGCGTCAGCGAGCGTACCTCCAGCGCCTCGCGCCGGCCCGCGCCCGATACCGCCAGGCGGGGCAACACCGCGCAGCCCAGGCCCGCCCCCACGATCTCCTTCATCGCCTCCGTGCTGCCCAGTTCCATGATCGGCTTGGCCGCCACGCCCGCGGCCCCGAACCAGTCGTCCACCAGCCGCCGCGTGCGCGCGCCCGGCTCGAACAGCACCAGCGGCATGCGCGCCAGCGACTGCGGCGTCACGACCTCTGGAATGGCCGCCGCATCGCGCGCCGGAAAGATCGCCACGAATTCGTCCTCCATCAACGGCGTCGCCTGGAACATGCGGCCCGGCGCGGGCAGCGTGATCAGCACGATATCCAGCGTATTGGCCTCTAGCCCGCGCAGCATGTCCGCCGTGTTGCCCGTGCTGGCCACGATGTCCAGCGCCGGAAACCGCTGGCGCAGATCCGCCAGCACCGGCGGCAGCAGATAGGTGCACGCCGTGGCGCCCGTGCCCAGCCGGATCCGCCCCGATACCTGCGACGCATGCGCGCTCATCGCCTGCTCGGCCTGCGCAATCGCGCCGTCGATCACGCGGATGTGCGCCAGCAGCTCTCGCCCCGCCGCCGTCGGCCCCGCGCGCCGACCCACGCGCTCGACCAGCTTCAGGCCGAAGCGCCGCTCCAATTGACGGATCTGCAGGCTGACCGCCGGCTGCGTCACGCCCCCGCGCTCGGCGGCCGCGGAAAAACTCCCCAATTCGATGACCTGCGCGAATGTGCGCAGGTGGTCCAGATTCAAGCCGCGCATGGGTCACACCAAAGTTTTGCTTATGAAAATCATAATAGACCAAAGCTTTATTAATGCATGACCTTGGCTCACACTGGCGTTTTCATTGCCCCTCTATGCATCTGCGCGTCCCTTTTTGCGTCCACGCTTGCGCCTCCTTGCGCACCTGACCGCCCCCTAAATTTCCGGCCATTTCCATGTCGCCCCATTCGCCCACCGTCCTCATCCGCGACAGCGCGGAAGCCGATCTGCCTGCCATCAAGACCATCTACGCGCACCACGTCCAGCACGGCACCGCTTCGTTCGAGCTTGACCCGCCCTCCATTGCCGAAATGCGCCAGCGCCGCGCCGGCGTCCTGGAAAAGGAAATGCCCTACCTCGTCGCCGAGATCAACGGCGAAGTCGTCGGCTACGCCTACGTCACGCCCTACCGCCCGCGCCCCGCGTACCGGC
>JAEYVD010000024.1 GCA_023432075.1 Pseudomonadota bacterium
AGATTTGCGCGTTCCCTGGAAGAGTCCGTATGAGCAGAACCTTCACCCTTGAGGACACCCGCAGGCTGGCGGCCATCCTGGCGGAAACCGCGCAGGCGGAAGTCATGCCGCGGTTTCGCAACCTGCCCGAAGGCGCCGTGCGCGGCAAGACCTCGCCGCGCGATCTGGTCACCGACGCCGACGAGGCCGCCGAACGCCTGATCGCCGCGCGCCTGGCCAAGCTGCATCCCGGCGCCGTGCTGATTGGCGAAGAAGCCTCCGCGCGCAATCCCGCCCTCTTGAACATGCTGGTCGACGCCGACCTCGCCTTCCTCATCGACCCCATCGACGGCACGCGCAATTACGTCGCGGGTCTGCCGCTGTTCGGCATGATGATCGCGGCCTGCCATCGCGGCGACGTGATCGCAGGCGTCATCTACGACCCGGTCAGCCGCGACAGCGCGCTGGCGGTGCGCGGCGAAGGCGCGTGGCTGGAATTCGAGAACGGCAAACGGGCGCCGCTGGCGGTTGCCAGCCCCGCGCCGCCGCAGGACATGGACGGCATGATCTCCACCGGCGCGCTGCCCGAGCCGCTGCGCACCACCGTCAATGGCAACCTCTCGCGTCTGGGCAGCACGGCCTCGCTGCGCTGCGCCGCGCACGAATACCGCATGCTGGCGGCCGGCCATTGCCATGTGGCGCTGTACAACCAGTTGACCGCGTGGGATCACGCCGCCGGCTGGCTGCTGCATCGGGAAGCCGGCGGATATGCCGCGCACTTCGACGGTTCGCCCTACAAGCCTACTCATCGCACGGGCGGTTTGCTTTACGCCCCCGATGCCGGAAGCTGGCACGCGGCGCGCAAGGCGTTGATGGGGGACGCATTGCAATCTGTCGAGACTTGACAGCAAGGCGGAAACCACCCCAAAAATATGGGGTTATCCCTAGGAGTTATCCCCAGTTCCTGTGGACAACCCTATGGAAAGGTCTGTAACCGGCCGAAAAAAGCGTTGCCGGGCAAGCACTTGCTTAGACCGGTCAAAAACCGGCCGACGCGCTTCTTCTTAAAGCGCTTCCAGCGCCACCGCGCAGGGCAGTTCCACTTTCAGGGTCAGCAGGCTGTCGGCGCGGGTGCGTCCCAGATTGATGGCGGCGATGGGCAAACCGCTACGCGACGCGGCGGTAACGAAGCGGTAGCCCGAATACACCATCAGGGACGAGCCCACCACCAGCACCGCGTCGGCGCTTTCCAGGCCCGCATTGGCGCGCTCCACGCGTTCGCGCGGGACGGTCTCGCCAAAGAACACCACGTCGGGCTTGACGATGCCGCCGCAGCGCGGACAGGGCGGCACCGCGAACCGGGAAAAATCGTGACCGTCCAGGTCGGCGTCGCCATCGGGCGCATCGCTGGCCTCCAGCTGCATCCAGTCCGGATTCAGCGCGTGCAGCTTTTCCTGCCAGTCGTGGCGCCCGCCCCGCCAGTCGCAGTTCATGCAGCGCACGGCGTCAAGCCGTCCGTGCAGGTCCACCACATCGCGGCTGCCCGCGGCCTCGTGCAGGCCGTCCACATTCTGGGTCACCAGGATGTCGACGTTGCCGCGCGCCTGCAGGCGCGCCAGCGCCAGATGCGACGCGTTGGGCCGCACGTGCCCGAACCGGCGCCAGCCCACCATGCTGCGCGCCCAATAGCGCGCGCGGGCCAGTTCGCCGCCCATGAACGTTTGCAGCGTCATGGGCGGCTGGCGCTTCCATTCGCCTTCGGTATCGCGATAGTCAGGGATGCCCGAGTCGGTGCTGACACCGGCCCCCGTCAAGACGAAAAGCCGCGGGTGGCGGTCGATGAAGCCGCGCAGCGCGGCCAGCTCCGGAATTGCTGTATCCAATGCTCGCTCCTCGAATTGCCACACCCGCGATTGCCGCGCCCGCGATCGCCGCCCCCCGCGCGGCGCCCCTTGCGCTGCGCGAGCCGCGGCTTTCAGCCGCCCAGCCCGCAGTCGGGCATGTCGCTGACTAGGCTGGCCTGCGTGACGTTGCTGCCTGGCGGCACGCTGCGCGTAAGCCACACATTGCCGCCGATGGTCGACCCCTTGCCGATCGTCACCCGGCCCAGGATTGTGGCGCCCGCGTAGATCACGACGTCGTCTTCGATCAGGGGGTGGCGCGCCAGGCCCTTCTTGAGTTCGCCGTTTTCGCCCGGCGGGAAGCGCTTGGCGCCCAGCGTGACCATCTGATAAAGCCGCACGCGGTCGCCGATGATGGCGGTTTCGCCAATCACGACGCCCGTGCCGTGGTCGATGAAAAAGCTGCGGCCGATGGTCGCGCCCGGATGGATATCGATGCCGGTGTCGGCGTGGGCGATCTCGGCCACGATGCGCGCCAGCATCGGCACGCCCAGGCGATACAGCACGTTGGCAAGGCGGTGATGGATCATCGCCGCGACGCCCGGATAGCAGAGCAGGACCTCGTCCACATTGTGCGCGGCCGGATCGCCCTGGTAGGCGGCCATCACATCCAGGTCAAGCGCGGCACGCACGGCCGGCAGCTGGGCGCCGAACTGGCGCACGATTTCCGTGGCGCGCTGTTGCGTGGCGGCCTGCAGGGCCGGGTCGTGGCGGCCTTCGTATTGCAGTTCCAGACAGACCTGATGCAGCAGCGCATCGAGCGCGGCGCCGATGGTGTGGCCAACGTAGAAGTCCTCGACTTCCTCGCGCAGGTCGATGGGACCCAGACGCATCGGGAACAGGGCGCCGCACAGGTCCTTGACGATCTGGCGCAGGCTCTCTTGTGAAGGGAATTCGCGCAGGCCGGCGTCGTCGCGCAGGCGGCCGCGCGGGCCACGCCAGGCGACGCGCGCCTCACGCAGGCCGGACACGATGCCGTCCAGGTTCCAGTGCGCGGTGGGGAAATGGGTGGGGCCGCTCATTGCCGGACTCCGGACAGGGAGCCGGCGGTTCCGGCAGTCGGATGGATAACGAACATAGGTTTGCCTCGCTGACGATGCGAAGCCCCCGGGGCAAAGCTCCGGGCAATGCTGCTTCGCAATAATTCCGTCAACTGTAACCGCTCCGGCGCGTGGGCCGAAAGTCATCCGATATGGCGTTGGGGTTATGCCGTCGCCGGCTCGACCTCGTAGCCCTGTGGATTGCCCTGCTGCCAGCGCCAGCCGTCCGCGCACATGGCGTCCACATCGTGCGTGCTGGTCCAGCCCAGCAACGACGCGGCCAGCGCCGGATTGGCCCACATGCGCTCGACATCGCCCGGCCGCCGCGGCAGGACGCGCAGCGGAATCTTGCAGCCATTGACCCGCTCGAACGCGTGCACCAGTTCCATCACGCTGGTGCCCTGCCCCGTTCCCAGGTTGACCGCCACGAACCCCGGATGGCTGTCCGCATAGGTCAGCGCCTGCACATGGCCGCGCGCCAGATCCATGACGTGCAGGTAATCGCGCACGCCCGTGCCGTCGGGGGTGTCGTAGTCGTCGCCGAACACGCGCAGAAACGGCTGGCGCCCCACCGCCACCTGCGTGATGAACGGAAAGAGATTATTGGGCAGGTCGCGCGGACTCTCGCCGATCAACCCGCTGGGATGCGCACCAATGGGATTGAAGTAGCGCAGCGTGACGGCGCTGAACGCCGGGTCCGCCACGCACACGTCTTTCAGCATGTCCTCGACCATCAGCTTGGTGCGGCCGTAGGGATTGGCCGGCGCCAGCGGATGGGCTTCGGTAAATGGCAGGAACTGCGGTTCGCCATAGACCGTGGCCGACGAGCTGAAGACAAGCCGCGACACGCCCGCCTCCCGCATGGTGCGCAGGAGGACGAGCGACCCCTGCACATTGTTGTCGTAATACTTGAGCGGGTTCGCCACCGACTCGCCCACCGCCTTGCAGCCGGCCAGGTGCAGCACCGACTGCACGGGCATGCCCCGTGCCGCCGCCTGCGCCAGCACGCCGGCCACCAGCCCGGGCGATCGGATGTCGCCTTCGACCAGCGGGATCGCCGTACCGCAAAGCTGCTCCACGCGGCGCACGGCCTCGCGGCTGCCGTTGCTGAAGTTGTCCAGCACCAGCGGCCGCAGGCCGGCGGCGATCATCGCCACCAGCGTGTGGGTGCCGATATACCCTGCGCCGC
>JAEYVD010000712.1 GCA_023432075.1 Pseudomonadota bacterium
CTGGGCCTGCCCGACGACGCGATCGTCGTGAACGTGCAGGGCGACGAACCCCTCATCGAACCCGAACTCATCGACGCCGTGGCCGCCAAGCTGCAGGCCTATCCGCAGGCGGACATCGCCACCTGCGCGTGCCCGCTGGCCGACGCCGAGGCGCTGTTCAATCCCAACGTCGTCAAGCTCGTCTGCGCCGCGGACGATCGCGCGCTGTACTTTTCGCGCGCCCCCATTCCGTGGGCGCGCGACGCGCTGGCGGGCGGCGCACGCGTGCTAGCCGACGGCCTGCCCGCCTGGCATCACATCGGCCTGTACGCCTACCGCGCCTCGTTCCTGCGCCGGTTCCCGACGCTGCCGCAAGGCACGCTGGAACGCTTCGAATCGCTGGAACAATTGCGCGCCATGGAGCATGGCCACACGATCGTCGTCCATCGGGCGTCGACGCCTCCTGCTGGCGGGGTAGATACCCAGGCCGACCTGGAGCGCGTCCGCTTGATCTACAGCAAACCGATATAAGGGTTATTTCGCATGGCGCAGCCCCGCATTGGCTGCTGCGTTGCGGCATAATCCCCCGGATCACAAAAAATAAACCCCTTCAGGAGCACTCATGCGTCTCATCTTGCTCGGACCCCCCGGCGCCGGCAAAGGCACCCAGGCTGCGTTTCTAACGCAGCACTTCGGCATTCCCCAAATCTCCACCGGCGACATGCTGCGCGCCGCAGTGAAAGCGGGCACCCCGCTGGGTATCGAAGCCAAGAAGGTCATGGACGCCGGCGGCCTGGTTTCCGACGAGATCATCATCGGCCTGGTGCAAGACCGCCTGACGCAGCCCGACTGCGCCAACGGTTACCTGTTCGACGGTTTCCCCCGCACCATCCCGCAGGCTGACGCGCTCAAGAGCGCGGGCGTCAAGCTGGACTACGTCGTGGAAATCGCCGTTCCCGAAGAAGACATCATCGAACGCATGAGCGGCCGCCGCGTGCACCAGCCCAGCGGTCGCAGCTACCACGTGCGCTTCAACCCGCCCAAGACCGAAGGCAAGGACGACGTCACCGGTGAAGACCTGGTCCAGCGCGACGACGACCGCGAGGAAACCGTGCGCCACCGTCTGTCGGTCTATCGCGAACAGACCCGTCCCCTGGTCGACTACTACTCGGCCTGGGCGCAGCAGGATCCCGCCGCCGCCCCCAAGTACCGCAAGATCTCCGGCGTGGGCGCGGTCGACGAAATCAAGTCGCGCCTGTTCGAAGCCGTTCAAAGCTGATCGGCGCCTCGACGGCCCAAAGGCCTTCGGCGCCGGCCGGACGCACCGCGTTCCGGCCCTGGCCCGAAGGCCTTGTCGCATCCGGCGCCCGGCGCGCCGCCTTCCTTCCCTTGAACTGATCTGGTGGTACACACATGGAAATCGCGAACAAGGTATTCATCGTTACCGGCGGCGCATCCGGCCTGGGCGCCGGCACCGCCCGCATGCTGGTTGAAAACGGCGCCAAGGTCGTCATTGCCGACCTGCAGGACGAGCCGGGCGAAGCCCTCGCCAAGGAACTCGGCCAGCGCTACGTGCACTGCGACGTGACGCAGGAAGCCGACGGCAAGAAGGTCGTGGCCGCCGCGCTGAAACTGGGCTCGTTGTTCGGTCTGGTGAACTGCGCGGGCGTTGCCCCCGCCGCCAAGATCGTCGGCAAGAACGGCGCGCATCCGCTGGACCTGTTCCAGAAGGTCGTGTCGATCAACCTGATCGGCAGCTTCAACATGATGCGCCTGGCCGCCGAGGCCATGAGCGCCAATACGCCCGAGCCCACCGGCGAGCGCGGCGTGATGATCAACACGGCGTCCGTCGCCGCGTTTGACGGCCAGATCGGCCAGGCGGCCTATGCCGCCTCCAAGGCGGGCGTGGCCGGCATGACGCTGCCCATCGCGCGCGACCTGGCCAAGACCGGCATCCGCTGCATGACCATCGCCCCGGGCATTTTCGGCACCCCCATGATCTTCGGCATGCCGCAGGAAGTGCAGGATTCGCTGGCTGCCAGCATCCCCTTCCCCGCACGCCTGGGCCGGCCGGAAGACTACGCCAAGCTGGTCCACAGCATCATCACCAACGACATGCTCAACGGCGAAACGATCCGTCTGGACGGCGCCATCCGCATGCCGCCGAAGTAATCCAGCGCAATGGCCGGCCCGCCTGGGCCGGCCGTGCTGGCGGCCGGCATTCCGCCCCCATCCTCCGCGGCAACCCGGCCCGCATTCTCTTCAGTAGTCATCCATGAGCCTGTTCCGTTCGGCCGCCACGGTCAGCAGTTTCACGTTGCTGTCCCGCATTTCCGGCCTGGTCCGCGACATCCTGGTGGCCCGCGCCTTTGGCGCCGGCCCCATTACCGACGCGTTCTGGGTTGCCTTCCGCATTCCCAACCTGCTGCGCCGCCTATTCGCCGAGGGCGCCTTCGCCCAGGCGTTCGTGCCCATCCTGGGCGCCGCGCGCAATAACCGCTCCGAAGAAGAAGTCCGCACGCTGCTGGACCGCGTCGCACTGCTGCTGACCGCCGCATTGATGCTGGTCACGCTGATCGGCATCATCGCTGCGCCCTGGGTGGTGTCGGCCATGGCCAGCGGCCTGCGCGGGGCGGCGCGCGACACCGAATTCGGCGCGGCGGTCTGGATGACGCGGATGATGTTCCCCTACATCCTCTGCATGTCCCTGATCGCCTTCGCGTCAGGCGTGCTCAACACGTGGCGCCGCTTCGCGGTCCCGGCCTTCACGCCGGTGCTGCTGAATCTGTCCATGATCGGCGCCTGCATCTGGCTCGCGCCGCGCATGGACGTGCCGGTGTATGCGCTGGCGGTCGGCGTCATGATCGGCGGCGTGCTGCAGCTGGCGGTGCAATGGGTGGCCCTGGCGCGCCTGGGCCTCACGCCGCGGTTTTCGCTGCGCTTTGGCCAGGCCTGGGCAGATCCCACCGTGCAGCGCATCCTCAAGCAGATGGCGCCCGCCACGCTGGGCGTATCCGTCGCGCAGATCTCGCTGCTCATCAACACCAATATCGCGACGTGGCTGACGCCCGGCAGCGTGACGTGGCTGTCGTTCGCCGACCGCCTGATGGAATTTCCCACGGCGCT